>JACZQQ010000148.1 GCA_022545645.1 Acidobacteriota bacterium
AGCGGTACCCATCATGTTTAGTGCCTCGCTCCATAAATACGATGACGTTTGTGGCGAGCGCGACGGCGTCGAGTTCGCGAAGCGACGACGACGCGATGCCAGTGTGCATCGTGGAGGAGGAGCGACAAAGAAATTGATGCCGTCCCGCCGCCACCCTTCGGGCTGATGGGGGTTGCGGGCGGTCTCTGCGTCGCTCGTCGTCGCCGATGTCCCTGCATCACCTCCTCCTCGCTCCTTGATCTCCCCTCCCAAGCCCCATCAGCAAACGTCATCGTATTCATGGGACGAGACACTAGTACTTCACACTTGCGGCAAGAGGGTTTACAATCGGTGACGATGCAGTTCATCCTGCCTGCAGAGGAGGTGCGCGATGTCCGGAAGAATAGGTTTTCCCATTGTGGCGGCACTGCTGATCGCATCCTGCGGTGGGGCACAAGACGTCAGTTCGTCTGACTTTCTTGCCGCAGTCAATGACGGCCAGACCGAAAGAGTCCAGTCCCTGCTGAGCGCGGGCGCGGCCGTCAATGAGACGGATACAGAGGGAATGACTCCGCTCATGCATGCCGTATTGAAAGATCACCCTGAAACGGTGCAGCTCTTGCTTCAAGCGGGTGCAGACGTGAACGCCAAGGACCGGGATGACTGGACTGCACTGATGTTCGCGGCCTTCGTCGGTGAGACGGAAACGGTGAAGGCCTTGCTCGAGGCGGGCGCCCAGGTTAATGAGAAAAACTCCTTTGGCAGCATCGCACTGATCCATGCGACGTTGAACGGTCAAACGGATTCCGTGAAACTGTTGCTGGAGGCAGGCGCCCAGGTCAATGAGAAGGATCAGTTTGGATGGACCGCCCTGATCCGAGCGGCCAGGCGAGGTGAAACTGCATCGTTGAAGGCGTTGGTCGATGCTGGTGCCGACGTCGATCAGGTGGATGACTTCGGCTGGACTCCCCTGATGCGGGCGGCCTTGAACAATCAACTGGAAACGGTGAAGGGGCTGGTCGATGCCCATGCCGACTTAAATCTTAAGGCGACCAACGGCAGGACCGCACTGGTGATGGCCCAAGGACAAGACCATACCGACATTGTTGAGTTCCTCAAAAGCGCGGGTGCTGCAGAATAATTCAACCGCCAGGCCGGCTTCACCACAAAGCTTGGGCACAAACCGATGACCAACCTGGCGCGAAAATCGCTGCTCGTTCTGGCCGCCATCATTGTCCTGGTCTTGGTGGGCGTCAGTATTTTCCTGCTCACCCTGGATCCCAATCGATACCGTGGCTATATCGTCGACCGTCTCAGTCAGACCCTGGGAAGACCGGTCGAGGCCGCCGATGTGGATCTGGAATGGGTTCCGTTAAGTTTAACTCTCAATGAAATCCGGGTGGCCGAGAGTGCCGATTTCGAGGGCGAGTACATCTTGAGCGCCCAGGCCATTGGCATCCAGGTCACTCTCTTGTCGCTTCTGACTGGCGACCCGGTGGTGAGCGAGTTCCAGGTGGAAAAGCCCACCATTTACCTTCGTGAGGATTCCTCCGGCCAGTGGAACATCACCCGGTTGGGTCAAACCTCCGGATCCGGGAGTGAAGCCAAGCTGGAGGAGACTTCAGGCGGGGCGCCCATTGAGACACCGGTGCGAAACTGGGTGCTCAATGAGGGCACGGTGGTTGTGGAGCGCAGCGGGCACCAGCCGATTCGCCTGGAAGGCATCAACCTCACTTTCTCCGATATCAGCACCCAACAGCGCTTTCCCTTCCAGATCCGTGCCGCTTTCCAAGGGGACACCCGCCTGGCAGCCAAAGGTTTGATTGGACCGCTCAACCTCGATTCCTTTGCTGAAACACCCTTCTCAGCCGAGGGACAACTGGAGGCCAATCTGGAATCGTTGAGGGCTACTCTTCAGGATTGGGTCCCCCAGATCACCCCTTTGAGCGGCCGGATGACCTTCGACTGGAACCTCTCGCGAACCAACGAGACGCCGCTCAGGGTAAGCGGTAAGGTCCATCTTGAAGATGCCTCTTTGCAGCCCCAGGGTTTTACTCGTCCTTTCACCATCCAGGAGGCCGATCTTGAATTCGACCCCAGTCAGGCTGAGTTGAAGAATCTGAAGATAGCGATCGGGGAAGGAACGATTGAAGGCTACGCCAAGGTGAACGACTTCGAGGCTCCAAGAGTCGAGTTTGAGTTCGGCGGAGACTATCTTGATGTCTCGGCACTGGAAAGCTTGATCGACTTTTCCCAAAAGCCTTCCCGAAGGGAACAGCAAGGGGAAGGACAAGCCGACCAGGGAGGGAACTGGTTCACCAAGATGACGGGGAGCGGACAGTTGAAATTCAACAGAGTGCAACACGGGACGCTGATCCTTGAACCCTTTGAAGCAACAGTCCGCATTGCTAACTCGCAGCTGCTCTGTGAGCCCATCAGCTTTGGTCTTCACGGGGGCACCGGTGGCGGTCGATTGCAAATCGACCTTTCCCACTCCGAGCCCTCCGTTTCCTTCAGCGTCCAGCTGGAGCAGGTCAATGCCAATCAGTTGCTCTCCGCCAACACCGGGTCCAAGGACAGACTGTTCGGGAATTTGCAGGTCTCCCTTCAGCTGGAGACGACCGGCGCCGAGCGAAACCGGATCTTCGAAACCGCCAGAGGTCAGGGAACCCTTCGGCTCACCGAGGGGCTTCTGGGTCTACTGAACCTGGGAAGGGAGGTGGCCACCATCAATAGCCTGGTGGGATTGCCCTTCACTGAGAAGGACACCACCCTGGAAGAATTGTCTTCCACCTTTCAGATCGCCGACGGCTGGGTCCGCACCAAGGATCTGATCATCAGAACACCGGAGTTGACCCTGAGCGCGGTGGGAGGAATCAGTCTCAACGGCGAGCTCGACTTCGAGGCAACCGCGGCCTTCACTCCCGAAGCCAGCCAACAGCTCTCGGGTCCCGCCGCCGGCCTCTTTGGCCGTATCTTTACCGACCCATACAAAAGGATCGTGATTCCCTTTGACATCAAGGGCAGCTTTCTACAGCCGCAGTTCAAGCTGGACGGAGGTCGTCTGGTCATGATGCGACTCGGTGTCTTTTTGACCAAACCTCCGGAACCGCCCCAGGAGGAAACACCCCCGGAATAGTAGTGTAACGTCCGAAGTTGGAGGTTTTTATGCCGATGAAAAGGAATCCACTCACTCGTATCCTCATTCTTTCTCAAACCCTGGCTCTCTGGGCCATTGGCGGCCCTGTGCTTTGGGGCCAAGCCACCCTGGTGAGCCAACCCGTTTCCTCTTCGGGCACAGAGTTTAGGGCGCCCGCAAAAGAAGTGAACGGGCGACTCATCGGCCAGGAAGATGTCCTCATCCGGGAGGTCGTCATTGCCGATTCGGGTCACCGCTATCGTCGACTGGACGTGGGAGTCAGCGGGACGGTTGAAGGGTGGGCGGTGAAGCAGGACCTTGCCATGCCCCAGTTCGTTTCTGCACCAGAATTCGTCTTTCCTCAGGGCGGCAATGTGGGTCCGCGTTTCCATGGAACCATGAGGTACGAGGCTTCCAAGGGCACCGGTATGACCCTTATTTATCCGGAAGCCGGGAGGGCCTGGAACAGGAAGCTATTCGTTACCGTCCACGGCTCGGGCGGATCCTTTCGAGAAGGAACCCTCAGACCCTGGAATGAGCTCCTGGATCCCTCACAACCTCTGGGCGATATCAGCAAAAACGAGCACCTGATGCTGGATAAAGGTTATGCCATCGCCAAGACAAGACGCAACGCCAGCAGGATGGGGGACTATCCGGTGATCCTGGATGATGGGGACATCCTGGAAGGATGGAATCTCAACACCCACACCGGCTTCATTTTGGACCTGGTCCTGCTGGCCGAGAATCTTTTGAGGGAGCGCCTGGGGGAGAGGCCATTTCGAACCTATTGGTTCGGTCACTCCGCAGGAGGAATGACAGGCAGGCTGATCAACTATAAGGCGGGAGAGAACCTGGATGGTAACGGTGAACCGATCATCGATGGGTTCCTAAACAGCGATTCTGCAGGTGGACGGTATCTCCCTGTTTTGGAGGAAGACGGCAAAGACATTCTGTTTGTCACCGAGAAAGAGCGGCAGAGATTTGTCAAGACCATCGAAATCCCCCATCAATTGTTCATGCGCGGGAGAAACCCACGGCCGGGTGTGCCCAAGTGGCTCTCTCCCGTTTACCTCGTCAACCAGAGAATGACCGCCAAAATCCTCCAGGACAAAGGCCTCGGAGACAAGCTGCGCGTGTACGAGATACGCGGGGTGAGTCACTTTGATCAGGGGTACTTTTCAGAACAGGAGCTCGCCTCTGAAGGGGTGGGGAAGGATGGAGATACTGTCCTTCTGGACCTGTCTGGACTGATGGACGGACTGATTGATCTTCTCGACGATTGGGTGGAAAAGGACATTACACCTCCAGCCACGAAAACTGACTGGCTGGAGCTGGGTGATGTCGATGGCGATGGGGTCAACGAAAACCCCGCCATCGCCCTTCCTGAAGTGGCCTGTCCCCTGGGCCTCTACTATCCTCATCCCCCCAGTCGGGGAAACAACGGAGACAGCTGGACCAGCTTTGCCGCTTTTGACGGCCAGAGTCTGGAGCCCCTGGATGGGCGAGGAGTCTTTGTCGACATGAACCTCAACCGATATCTGGACCAGCGGGAAAATGTGGACCAAGCCTGGCAGCGACTCGGTCTTTTGAAACCGGGGGAGAGATTCAGCCGCAGCAGGTACCAAGCCTGCGTGGAAGCTTCCGTAGCCAGGTTACAGCAGGAAAAATTGATCACCGAGCGGGTGGCTACCCAGTATCTCCAGGAGGCCTCACGAGTCGATTTTCCGGGGGAATAAATAGGGGCGCACAGAGCCGTGCGCCCCTACACATCTATCAGGAAAACAGGTCCTTCTGGGGCGCAGACTGGGATGGGGTCTGAGGCTTCAGGCCAAAATGGTCGTAGGCCAGAGGAGTCACCATACGACCGCGCGGCGTGCGGTTGAGGAATCCAATCTGAATCAAATAGGGTTCGTAGATATCCTCAATGGCGTCCTTCTCCTCACTGATGGCTGCCGATATGGTGTTGACGCCCACCGGACCCCCTCCGAACTTTTCAATGATGGTCAGCAAAAGCTTTCGATCGATCTCATCAAAGCCAAAGCGATCCACATTGGCCAAGTCCAGCCCCTGGCAGGCCACTTTATGATTAATGCTGCCGCCCGCTCGGACCTGTGCATAGTCGCGAACGCGCCTTAAGAGACGATTGGCCACTCGGGGTGTCCCCCGGCTCCGCCGGGCCACCTCCAAAGTGCTCTTCTCGTCGATCGTCACCTCCAAAATCTCCGCCGAGCGGCGGACGATGGTGGCCAGACTTTCCAGCTTGTAAAAATCCAAGCGCTGAACAATGCCAAACCGGCCTCGCAGTGGGGAGGTCAACAGTCCCGTTCGTGTGGTGGCTCCCACCAACGTAAATTGAGGAATATCAATCTTGATGGAACGGGCTCCGGGACCCTCTCCGATCATGATGTCAATCTGGAAATCCTCCATGGCCGGATAGAGGATCTCTTCGATAGAAGGGTGAAGGCGATGGATTTCATCGATAAAAAGGACGTCATGTTCTTCCAAATTGGTTAAAATGGCCGCCAGATCCCCCCGCTTCTCAATGGCCGGCCCCGAGGTGGAGCGGAAATTCACATTCAGCTCATTGGAGATGATGTGGGCAAGGGTGGTTTTTCCCAGTCCCGGAGGGCCGAAAAGCAAAACATGATCGAGGGCTTCGCGCCGCTGTTTAGCCGCTTCCACAGAGACCTTGATGCTGTCCTTGAGCTTTTGCTGGCCGATGAAATCGCGCAGAAATCGAGGCCTCAGGCTGTTTTCAAAAGTGACCTCGTCCTCCCGGTGGGAGGGATCCATGATGCGCTCTTCGGTCTCCATTTAGGTCTCTATTCCTTTAAGTGCCTACTTCCGGGCTTTTCTTAGCGACTCCCTCAAAAGTGCCTCAAAGGAGTCCGCCTCCACTTCCTGCCGCGCCCTGGCGACTGCCCTGTCAGCAGTATGCTTAGAATAGCCCAGATTGACCAGAGCCGACACCACGTCACCCTGAAGAGCACCGGAAGCCCTCCCCGCTGGGGTTTCTTCGAGCTGGGGAAACCATCCCATAACCTTGTCTTTCAATTCCAGGACAAGGCGTTCGGCGGTCTTCTTTCCCACTCCCGGGATCTCATTCAGCTTGACCACATTCTCGTCGGTCACCGCCTCGACAAATTCACCTACGGGCAGTCCTGAAAGAATCGCCACCCCCAGCTTGGGACCAATTCCCGAGATCTGAATCAGTTGCGTGAAGAGCCTTTTCTCCTTGCTTGTAGAAAATCCATACAGGCTGAAGGCGTCTTCCTTAACATGAGTATAGATATGCAGACTGACAGTGTCTCCGGCCTCTCCCAACTCGTAATAGGTGGAATAAGGAATCAAAACTTCATACCCCACACCGCCCACATCCACCACCACACGACCCGCCGCTTTCTCCGTCAGCACGCCCTTTAGATGAGCAATCATTGCCCGAAATTATAGAGGAGACATGAGACACAAGAGCGCGCTTCGCGCGCGTTCCAGGTGTCAGGTTCCAAGTTCGATTTGAGATTTGGAATTTGGAATTTGAGATTTGGAATTTCATCCGGTCTGTGCTCAGTCCTC
>JACZQQ010000149.1 GCA_022545645.1 Acidobacteriota bacterium
TCGCGCTATCCCAGGTGGAGCTTCCACCATTCACTGGCCTGTTGGGGGCTCCACTCGTCCTCCAGGGGGCAATTCGCCAGGAGACTTGCCGTTTCGGAGGCGCTCTGGGGACGGTTCTCAGGCTCCTTTTCCAGACATTTCAGGATGATCTTCTCCAATGCTTCCGGAACTTTCTGTTCTGTCCTTTGAGAAGGTGGAACGGGAGGGGTTTGGGCATGGCTGAAGATGGTATCCAGAGCGGTCCTCCCCTCGAAAACGGGTTGCCCGGTCAGCAGCCAATAGCCCACGCATCCCAAAGCATAAATATCGGATCTGGCGTCCACTGTGCCTTTGAGTGCCTGCTCCGGAGAGATATAGGCCGGCGTTCCGGTCATGCCCTGGGTCAACCGTGTCTCAGCTTCAGTGTCTTTTGCCTGGAATTTCACCAGTCCGAAATCCAGTACCTTGACAAAGTCGTACACCTGTCCGAGACGACAGGCAAACACATTAGCCGGTTTGATGTCCCGATGGATCAGACCGTTGTGGTGTGCATCGATGAGAGACTGGCAGACCTGGTGAAGCATGTGTACGGTCCTGGCCGGTGGCACGGGACCGAAGCGCCCCACCAGAGATTCAAGATCCAGTCCATTGAGGAATTCCATCACCGAGTAAAACGTCCCGTCATCGGTCAATCCGAAATCGTAAAGGATGATGGAGTGGGGCGAACGGAGAGCTGCCGTGGCCTGGGCTTCCCGTTCGAAGCGACGCAGAATGGTTTGGGCCTCTCTGGTGTTCTGGGCTCCCAGCATGTCCGGTCGAATCAGCTTGATGGCAGCCGGACGTGCCAACATGCGGTGACTTGCTTTCCAGACTTCACCCATGCCGCCTTCACCGATCTTTTCGACGAGCTGATACTGACCCAGTTGCCTGGCCTCAAACGCCTGTTGTCTCAGGGAATTGACAATATGAGTGCCGTAAATCGCAATAACGGCTCCTAAAAGAAGGTAGATCGCCGATTCCGTCATGCGTTCCAGAGCCACAGCTCTAAACCCCTCCGATCTGACTAGAAAACGAGGAATGGACCCTGAATATTGAAGACGGACCAGGAATTGGACCAACACCGGGACCGCGGCGATGGGGATGATGATCCGAGAGGCCCTTCTCCAATCATTGGGAATGAACATTCCGTAGATAATCATCAAACCCAGGAAGGGAAGTAAGGCATTTTCACGGGCAAGGGTCATCATCGGAAGTGAGCGCTCAACTGCGCGTTGGGCGAGAGCCAGGTATTGGACAGCGGCCAGGTAAACGGTGGCGGATCCGATCATGGCCAATTCCAGCATCCTGAGTTGCTTGAGCGACAGGGACCGGCTCTTGTGTACGAACGCCGTTGAACTTCCTAAAAGAAGAAGAAGGAAGAGGTGCATGATCCGCAGCGGGGTGGCCTCAGCGAAGAAAAGACCATGAATGAAGAAAATTCCCACGGCCATACTCAGAATCAGTCCAGCAGCTTGAATGCGAGCTTTTAAGAGGTGATGGGTCTCATCGGTGAGTCTGGGTCCGGTCCCCTTAATAAAGTCTACCTGAGTGTCGTGTTTGGGCCGGGCTTGAGAAGGGAGGGTCGGGCTTGCCTGGTTTATGGGATCTGGTGTGGAAGGTGGATTCTTCATCCTGGAGTGCCCTGAGATAGGAGCGCTTTTTTCGATGAAGTCAGTTATTGTATCGGTAAATACTAAGAAGGGAAAAGGGGACTTTTTTTTGGGGGGTAGGTAGGTATCCCCTTCTCCCTTCAACTCAGCGCCTGCTGCGGCCGCGACTGCCGCCGTAGCCCTGGCGTATTTTCTCTCGTTCTTCTTTCTCGATCTTCCCGTACTCTGTCATCTGCTTGTCGCTGAGCAGGGTAGCGAGCCTCTTTTCTGTCTCCTGACGCAAGTCTTCTCGCTCTTTGGAAAAGGAGTGCATGGTAGAGGGGGAAGGAGATTCTTTCTGGTACTGGTCTCGCAGAAGCCCTATCTTTTCACGGTTCTCTTGAAGGATGGGCCTGATCTGTTCGGCCTGTTGTTCCGATAGAGCCAATCGCTCCGTGAATTGATCGAAGGGTTGATGAACACCCTCGAGGGAGTCCACCGGCCTCTCCGCATAGGCCGATAAGGCCAGGATCAAAGATAAATTGATGGAGATGATGGTAAGGATGATGACCAGGTGTTTTTCCGTTGTGGCTGTCATGATTCTCTCCTGCCGGTTTTCTTGAACCTCATGTGTTCGACCTCGCTCGTTAAGACGAAGGAAAGGCAAAAATGTGTGTCAAGAGTGTGTAATGTTTTGTAAAGAGGAACCGCAGACAACAGACAAAGGGGGGGGATTCTGGGACAGGCCCAGAATTATGGCGTAAGTAACTGATTTCAAAGGAGAATTTTTGGGGCTGGCACCAAAAGCCACTGACGACAGCACGATTCACGTGCGCGAAGGGCGCTAGGGGCGGAGTGAGGTCCGCTGAAATTTCCAGTTCCAGGTGATCAGGCCGGCAAAGAAAATCAGCGAGACCAGTGAGATCCACTTCCCGATGCGATAGCCCAGCGGTTCATACTCGATGCGGAGGCGATGGTTGCCCGCACCGAGAGGAACGGCTCGCAGGATGTAGTTGGCGGGCAGCAGATCGTAATGTTCTTGAGAACTACCCGGAAGGGCCACTGCCCGCCAGCCGCTGCTGTAATTGTCGGTGATCAGCAAAATGGCGGGAGCGGGGAGGTTGGCTTCTACGATCAGATAATCGGTGCCTTCTTCGGTGACCGTTGCAGTTCCCGTTGCCTTTCCTTTGACCGGAGCCGGGTCAGGCGTCGTTTCCAGAATAACCTGCTGGCGGGGATCAAAGGCCGGGTGATTCATGGCCGCAAAAATGCGGTCGCGCTGGGGTAGAAGCACCCAGTCCTGAATCAATTCCAACCGAGAAAGAACTGAGGGAATCTCTTCGAAACCCTTCTTGCCTTCCTCTGAGAAAGGAACATAACGATTTCGCAGCATTTTAAAGAGAGGATGAATGCGCGAAAACTCCAGATATTGGGTGGCCGTGTCCGGATTCCTGCCCTGGGTGAAGGCCATAAACTCCGCATAGCGCTTGAGGACTCCAGGATCAAATCCCCAGAGATCCCGGCTGCCCGTTATCATGGCACTATTCGGGTTGGAGGGTAGAAGGACGCGATAATCCCCCGGATGGGCCTGGTAAAATTGCTGTAGAGCGGGAAGCCGTGTTGTTTCCAGATCAAACGTGGGCCGGTTGCTTCGGGCGAAGATGAACACCTCCATCACGGCGATGAGCGGTACCAGGTAAACCAGCCTGGGAGAGACGTGGGTTCGCCACAGAAGCACAGACAAAAGTAAACAGGTCATGCTGCAAAAAAACACGGCCTTGGCAGCAGCCAGGCCGGCGTCGTTGATAAAGGCTTGTGCTTCATATTGAGTCGGTGGCAGATAGGACTGTTGAGTGGCGGCGATTGCCGACATGACCTGTCCCCACGTCCCGGCGCTGCCGAAGGCTGCCGAAATCTGTATCCACAAGCCTACGGCCCCTACCAGCAATCCTGCGATGCCCAGGATGAGTGAAAGGCGTCGGCGCCAACGAGGGTTGTTGAGGAGATCGTCCAGGCCCACGCCCGAGAGCATGACGGCGAACATGGCTACCAGAAAAATAAACTTCGCATTGGCGCGAAGGGCGTTGAAACCCGGGACGAACCCGTAGAGGAGACTGAAAAGCGGTGTGTACGCCCCCAGAGCAAGAATCGACAGGATCAGTACCATGGAGAGCGAGAAGAGCCGCATATCCCTCCTGCCGCACACAGCTCCGTATAGGGCCAGGACCAAGCCAGTGACACTGATGAAGAGCGACATCTCCCACAGGTACCATCGCCCCCAGTAATTGCCCATACTTCCGAACAGAGCAGGGACCAGGAGGGTGAGAAAGTTCTCCGGCGGGAAGGAGAACATAGCCGCAAAGGCATAGGGGGTTCCGCTGCTGCGCACACTTTCGCCAGCCGCCTGCAGGCCCGCCAGCAGCTGCACGGCCGTCAGGGCTGCAGCTCCCAGATACATGCTGCCCAATCCCAGAAGAAGGGACCCGCGTCTCGGTGCTTTGATGAGGCGAAGCAGGGTATAGAGTCCGGCTGCAATAGCCGTGTAAAACACATACTGGGGATGGCCGGCCAGAATCTGCATGGTGATGGCAAGTACACCTACCAGATACCAGAGGGTGGAGCGTTCCCTGATCAGGCCATCGATGGCGCAAAACAGCAGCGGCGCCCAAACCATGGCCGAGAGATGGGGGAGGTGCCCGGCATAGATATGCAGAAAGAAGGGACCGGAGAACATGAAAAGAATGGAGGATAGAAGGCAGGCTGCCGGGTGCAGTCCCCGGTGATAGGTCCAGAGATACAGGAAGAACCCGGCTAATAGCACATGCAGTGCGATGCTCACATTGATGGCCTTGGCGATGGGCAGCACCAGATACAGCCAGTTGGGTGGATAGAGCAAGGCGGACTGGAAGCCTCCAAAGAAGGGCACTCCCGAGAAGATGTGGGGATTCCAGAGAGCCAGGTTCCCCTGGGCCAGTTGACCGAATCCAAACTCGTACCAATAGACGAACTGCGCGGAAAGATCGGTACCCTGTTGACCGAGAAGGACCGCACGAGGTGAAAAGAGGGCATCCACGAACATCAGCAGGGTCAGCCCGAAGAGAATCAGAAAAGCGACTTGTAATCTTTTCCCTTGCATGGATTCCAGTGAGCTAAAGTTGCTCCCGAAGTGCTCGATAATTTAAAAGTGGATGTATTTTTCGATTTCCAAGGCACCGATGGTGGGCGGATGGGCTGGCTCGCTGGTGCGGTGGAAGATGAGAACTCCATGAACCAAAGGATCCTGGATGGGAATCGGAGAAAAGCTTCTCCACGGAATCTCCGGGCGGGTGACATTCGCCCAAAATACGGGTAGTACGGCTTCCAGCTCATAGGTGCTCCGGCCATAAAGTTCCGTTAACATCTGAGACATTTGATCGGGTGGACGACCCCCCACAATCACGTAATCCGGAACCGCGTTTTCCCAAAAGAGATCTGCCCTCAACTCTCCTGCATGCTTGATCGCATAGGGGGCGTTGTTGGTGAAATGCCCGCAGAACTTGTGTTCGGGATTGTAAAAGATTTGAACCTGTCTCGCATAGGTCGGTACGATGAAGATACATTCCTCGGGTGAGATTTTTTCTTCAATGTACTGGCTGATGGCTTCACTACCTGTGGTGTAATCATTCATGACCTCTCCGGCGTACTGAACGAGACGCGAGTGCAGGCCTATGCGGCCCAAGAAGTTAAAGGTCAGGACATTGCTCGCTATAAGAAGGACAAGAAAGAGTTCGGGTACTCCCCGAATGCCCGTTTCACGGAGCAGCTCATAGATCTTGGCTCCTATAACCGCACTGAGTGGGATGAGGAGAACATAGTAGCGCATATCCGCATCGGTAGTCGTTGACCCGAGGATCTGAGGCGAAACTATTGAGACCGCAGTGATGATTCCCATGCCATAAGCCAAGGCCAAAAGGATGCTCCTGAGGTGGGTGATCCCCGCTCTGCCCAGCACCACGGCTCCCCCGGCTGCAAAGAGAAGCATACCCACCGGAAAAAACTCAAAGCGGACCGCATCACGCGGGACCATCCACATGAGACGAACAAACTTGGTGAGCTGGTCCGTGACTCCTAACTCAAGATGTTGCGTCGCCACCTCGGCATTGAGGATCATAACCAGCGTGGCGGCTGCTAGTCCCACAAGAAGAATCACGGCCAGGAAAATCGCATTTTCCCTGTTCCGGTACCTCTTGCGCGCCAGACTGATTGCAATGACGGCGAGGGCCCCGGCAGCATAGAGATATTGACTCAGGATCAGCAAACAGAGGAAAAGCGTTCCCAGAAGGATCCAGCGCAGGAAATGTCTGGCATGACCGATGACCGCCCACACCCACAAAAGGCCCGCGGCAGATGTCAGTCCGAGGGGATAGTAGCGAACCTGGCGGAGATACAACAGGTAGGGGACCGACAGAGCCAGAATCAGGGCCACAATCCAAAAGTCATCACTGTCAAACTCGTGCTTGTACCAGGCAGCGACGAGGGGAATCGAAAAGAGCCCAACAAGCACAAACAGAGAACGCCCTCCAGCAGCATTGGCTCCAAAGATCGTAAGACTCAAACCACCCACAAGGTACTGTAAGGGAGGAGCGTATGTGCTGATCATGTCTTCATTCAGCAACGCCCGCATTCCGTAGCCCATCAGGTTTTGTCCGTCCCACCCGATGAGCGTTCCAGTGTTCATGAGGTTTCTACCGTAGACTGCCGTAAGAGCTTCGTCATCCCAAAAATCGTGGTTGCCCAGGCCCCAAAAAACAAGCAGCCCGGCAAGAACGGTCAAAGAGACGACTACCCGCTGAGGGTTGAACGACTTTTCCGACTGCTGACGCGGTTCAGAATGGTCTGGTTCCAATATGAGCTCGGCTTCTTTTTCCACTACCAAACATTTTACGGTACTTTGGGGGGGGAGCGGGGAAGGTGGGGACGGGCGGCCTATTCAATCAACAGGCTAAGTTGCAGCGGCTGCTCTTAGCCCGGATTATGCATAAGTTCTCTACTGCACCGACGAAATCATCCGGCGTGCG
>JACZQQ010000150.1 GCA_022545645.1 Acidobacteriota bacterium
GGTCCCCCTCTGGGCCACTCTTTTGAGGGGTCATCCCGAAAATGGCGGTTCCACCGGCTTACCCTCCGCGTAATCCTTCAAAACATGCATGAGGTGGCCCCAGGTGGTGTTGCACCTCGGGTATTCTCCCTCCGTTGAAGACCAACCTTTGTGGGCAAAACGCAGATCGGTCCCGCCACTCTCAGTAGGCCCCAGTTCCCAGGTGAGCTGGGTTCCCTCCCATTCTTGAAGATCTCCCTGACACAACCAGGCAACCCTTTTCCCGGGAACAAGTTCCTCGACCCGCATCCGGAACACAATCGTCCCCTGGAGGAATTTGAAAACAGCCACGCTTCCAATTTCAGGTGTGGCACTACTGTCCCGGGTCCACCAGCTCTGTAGACCCTCTGAGAGCGTCAGTGCGTCAAACACTCGATCGGGCGCAGCATCGATGGTAATCCTATGCAGGATGTTCGCCATGAGATGTTCTCCTCTCTTCCGGGTATTGTTTCTAGATTCAATGGGCGAAAGCTATCGTGCCCAAAGGAAATACTTGCCGATGACCTTTCTTAGTGCATAAAGGGCTACCGCTATCCAAAACAGGTTCAAGAAAGATGAAGGGTAGGCTCCGTAGTAGAGGGTATTGAGGATGAGGAGGAAGCTGCCGACCAGATTCAAAAGCTGGTAGCCTGTTGAATCACCCTCCACTTTTTTAGCCGAGATCAGGACGTAGGCGGCTAGAAGACCTATGGCGCCAATCCATCCCAGAATATCAATCAAGAGATTGTTGTGGGTCCACATGATTCTGCTCCTGTGTCATGTATCTTCTGTGAATGGGATGCAGAGATGGGAGTGTAACAAACCCGGGTCGCGCTGGACACTACTTCCAGAAGAGATTCAACGAGGAGATTTCAGGGGCCGACGGCCCCACTAGACTCAGGCCGCTCAGGTGAAGTTCCCGCGACAGCAGGCACGTTCAGCTTGTGCTGATGAGGTTCGGGTCGATCCCGTACTGACGGCGAAACTGGAAAGCAGCTTTTCGATGTGGGCCGAGCTGCAGTCGGGACATTGAATATCGAGTGACTGACTCAAGACGATTTTTTCGAATTTTGTTTCACAGTCGCTGCATCGGTACTCGAAGATCGGCATGGGACAAGTATACACCACTTTGGATAAAGGATTATCGAATCTGCGTCAGCGCGCTTCTCAATACCCAATTTCACCAAGACTCCTTTGTGTCGATCTTGCTGTGTCCACGGCTTCTGGTTCATACTCCTACCCACAAGGAAAGATCCATTGCAATCGTTATCCCATTCTCCCACCATCGGATCTCCCACTTTGAACTTCAACCGAGCTTTTCTGGTGATAGCCCTCGCTATTTTCACCAGTCAACTTTACAGCCTGGTCCTGAGCTTTGCTTATGGCATGACCCTGGAAGGTCTCAGTGAGGAGTATTATTTTTACTCAGAGATCGGAGTCATTACTTGGTATGTTCTCTTAATGGGGATAGTGCTCTGGGACGTCCGAAGCCAAGGCGTATTACCCGGCCATCTCTTTAGACTTGATTTTTCGCGCCTATGGCCATACCTGAACACCGTTCTGGGGTACTTTGGCGGCTGTGCCGTTGCTGTTCTATTGATTTCCTCTCTCAGCAAAGACACCGAGCTAGGTCTGGAGTACCAGACGACTTTGTTGCGGGGTCTCTCGTTTCTGACAACCGTCATTCTGGCTCCGATTTTTGAAGAACTGATTTTTCGAGGATATCTGTACACTTCCATGCTGACCGCTTTTAAACGGGAAAGAGAACGGTTGGTGGTGAATGCCATGTTGTTTGCCGCAGCTCACGTGTTCCTGGCCGCGTTCTTATTTGGAGCAGAGATCCCCTACTACATTTTCGTGTTGGGTTATCTGCTGGCAAAGCTTTATGAACGAAGCCGCTCGGTTCTTCCCTGCATTCTTCTGCACGCTCTGAACAACGGTCTGGTATTCGCGATCGATATGGCAAAGCTCGCGATGTATTCTTAGTCAAAGCGGGCTTGGGGTGGGAGTTATGAAAAATTATCGTCTACATAATAGACGAAGCAATTGGCCATTTTATCGTGCCACATCTGCTTGCGGGCGTCCCAGAAGGCGTTGAGGTATCCGATATAACAAATCAAACTGGAAAACCATCGACCGACGACCTCTCTCAGGAAGGCTCGGCCCGTCCCAATGGGTTGGCCATTCTCATCCAGTACGGCAATGTTGAGAAACTTTCTCCCCAGTGACTGTCCCGTTTTTCCCATACGGATAATGCTGTTCCACAAGGCAAAAATGACCGATCCCAATAGGAATACCAAAAGAATAATCGAGGGCACGATCTGTTCCTCTGGAGGCAATGCATTATTTTCTACCATGGAGACCGTGACAAAGATGGGAATGTAAAAGGGAAGCAGGATCAACCCGTCAATTGAGATGGCGCCCAATCGGGTGAGCACGCTTGCATATTCTCGCTGCGGTGATGATTCGGTAATCCGCCCTGATGAAAAGTCATAGCCGCACTTACACTGCATTGAGGTCTCAGGGTTGGTCAAGTCACAGTTAGGGCATTTCTTAAACGTTATCCCCATTTTGACACTCCTTAATTTATAAAACGGTCATTGAAAGTACCATCCGCTGAAACCAGACGGCCAGAAACAGGAAAACAACATTTCGTAAGGTGAAAACAGGTATTTGAAATCTCTCATTCAAGTGAACTCTCCAGACCAGGCGATCGGGGCGATTGGTGAACAAGCAAGTGACCAGAAGGAGAACCACCAGCCCGCCCAGCGGGTGAAAGAAGAAGCTCTTGCCCAACTCCAGGTGAAGGAGAGAACTCATGCTTCGGGTGAGGCCGCATGCAGGGCAAGGTAAATCAAAGAGAAAAGAAAAGGGGCACAGGAGGACCCCCATTCCTTCTGAGGGAAGTAAGACGATGATTACCAGGGCCGCGAGCGCTGGAAGTCTGAATCGAATCTCTTCCGGGAAATCAAGGATGTTCAAGGAGGGTGTCACAGGTGCAACCTTTTAGCCTAAAGCCACCTTTCTTCGCACTTAATCATCCTACCAAATACATTGCGGCCTGTTCCAAGGAAGGCACCTTGAATTCACGCCTTCGTGCGGGCAGTAGCGGCGAGCCAGTCGATGGGTTGAACCTCTGACGAGATGGTTGCTATTCTTTGGATCAAATGGAAGCGGACAGGTTGCTCGAGCACTGGCAGGATGAAGGCGACTTTCATTTTCTTTACCAGCAACTGGCTCAAACCGACAAGGAACCGGACCGCAAGGAGTTCTTTTCTCAAATGGCCGCAATCGAGCGGCGCCACCAGAACGTCTTTGCTGAGCTCTTGAAAGAGCAGGGAATTCCCCTGCCCAGCTTCTCCCCGGCTTTGCGGGTGCGCCTCCTGGCTTTTACCGGGAGGCTCTTTGGGATTGATGCCTTGCTCCCTTCCATTATTCGAGCGGAAGCCCGAGAGACCCGGGAGTACCTGCGTGAGAGTATCCAGACGGAGGGAGAGGCGGGAAAGGTGTTCCGCCAGATTGCCCACGAGAGCGGAGAACACGCTCAGGAACTCATGAAACTGGGGGATTTCACGGGTGAACCCTGGCACCGCGTCAGCAGTGGAAGTTTCCTTCGCAGTGTGGTCTATGGCTTCAACGATGGACTCACGGCCAACTTCGGTCTGGTCATGGCTGTGATCGGCGCCCAGGTGGACCACCATGTCCTTCTGGTTTCCGGGTTGGCCGGCATGATTGCCGACAGTTTGTCCATGGGTTCGAGTGGATATCTTGCTGCCAAGAGCGAGCAGGAACTCTATGCCAACGAGATCCGCATGGAAGAGGAAGAACTGGAGTTGATGCCGGACCTGGAAAAGGAAGAGTTGGTGATCTTGTACCAGGGTCAGGGCCTGGATGCCGCATCCGCCCGCCAGCGTGCCGAAGCCGTTTTAAAAAACAAACCACAGGCGCTGGAAGAGATGGTTCGATTGGAGCTGGGCCTCAATCCCGATCAGGCCACCTCGCCCTTGAAGGAAGGTTGGATTACGGGTACGGCAACAGCCGTCGGTGCTTTTTTACCCATCCTTCCCTTTCTTTTTTCAAGTGGAACGGTGGCCATTGTCAATAGCTTCATCCTGAGCATGCTCAGTCATTTTCTGGTTGGGGCCGGTCGCTGTGTCTTTACAGGACGCGGCCTGATCCGAAGCGGAATCGACATGTTCCTGGTAGGACTGGGCGTGGCCGTCATCGGATACTTCTTCGGCGACATGTTCGTTCGCCTGTTTGCCTGAATTGCCGGTGTTTCATGCTAGTTTAACTCGTTTACTCTCCAGACCGGCAGGCTACAATGGGAAGAGAAGTTATGAGCATCAAAACCAGGAAGGACATCAGAAATCTGGCCATCATCGCCCATGTGGACCATGGGAAAACCACCCTCGTGGATGCCATGCTTTGGCAAAGCGGAGTTTTCCGCGAAAACCAGCAGGTTGTGGAACGGGTGATGGATTCCATGGACCTGGAGCGCGAGAAAGGCATCACCATCATGGCCAAGAACACCTCGGTTCTCTACCGAGATGTTCATATCAATATCGTTGATACTCCCGGTCATGCGGATTTCGGGGGCGAGGTGGAGCGTACTCTCAAGTTGGTGGACGGAGTGCTCCTGCTGGTGGATGCCAGCGAAGGGCCTCTTCCACAGACTCGGTTCGTTCTGAGAAAGGCACTCGAGGCAGAACTGCCTCAGATCGTCGTCATCAACAAGATCGATCGCTCCGATGCCAGGGCGGCAGAGGTCCTGGATGAGATCTATGACCTTTTCATCGACCTGGATGCCACGGAGGAGCAGCTGGAGTTTCCGGTCCTCTACACGAATGCCAAGGCGGGGATCTGCCGAACATCCCCGGAGGGGGAGGACCAGTCCTTGTCGCCACTCTTTGAGCAAATCCTCACCACGGTGCCGGCCCCCCACTTTGACGACACGGCCCCTCTTCAATTGCTGATCACCACACTGGATTACGACGACTATGTGGGCCGCCTGGCAATCGGCCGGGTATTCAACGGACAGATCAGTGAGAAGGAACGCGCCGTCCTATGCCGAAGAGATGGAACCTTCGAGGAGGTGCAGATTTCGAACCTCTATATGTACCGAGGTCTCAACCGGGAAAAGGTTGAGGAGGCCGGGCCAGGAGATATCGTTGCCTTCGCAGGAGTCGAGAACATCCATATCGGTGAGACCCTGTCCAGTATCGAGGACCCCAGACCCCTGCCCCCGGTTCAGGTTGACGAACCGACCATCGCGGTCGTGATTACGGTCAACGACTCACCTTTATCCGGAAGAGACGGAAAGTACCTGACCTCCCGTCAACTGAAGAACCGACTTGATAAGGAAAGCCTTACCAATGTCTCCATTGAAGTGGAGGAGACCGACGTTCCGGATGCCTTCAAAGTGTCAGGGCGCGGTGAGCTTCAACTGGCCATTCTGATTGAGATGATGAGGAGAGAACAGTACGAGATGTGCATAGGCCGGCCCAGTGTCATCACTCGCAGGCTGAATAACATCGAAATGGAACCGATGGAACAAATAGTGGTGGACTGCCCCGACTCCTATATCGGAGTGGTCAGTGAGAAAATGGGGATTCGAAAAGGCAGGATGGTCAAAATGGTCAACCACGGAAGCGGCCGCGTGCGGATGGAATTTCGGGTTCCCTCACGAGGGCTTTTGGGTTTTCGCAGTGAGCTTCTGACCGACACTCGAGGCACGGCCATCCTGACCCAGATCTTTGACGGGTATGCCGAATGGCAGGGCGAGATCCCTCACCGTCCCAACGGAGTGCTGGTCTCAGACCGGGTCGGAAAGGCCACCGCCTACGCCATCGAGCATCTTCAACCCCGCGGCGAACTCATTGTTTCACCGACAGAAGAAGTGTATGAGGGCATGATCGTCGGCGAGAACTCTCGCCCTCAGGATCTGGATGTCAACATCACCAAAGAAAAGAAGGTGACCAACATCCGGTCATCCACTGGTGAGGTCCTCGTTCATCTGATCCCCCCCCGCAAGATGAGTCTCGAACAATCTCTGGAGTTCATCCGGGATGACGAAATGGTGGAGGTGACTCCCAAGGCGCTGCGGCTGCGCAAGAGGATTCTCCAGGCTTCACGGCGAAAGTAGACCACCCCTCGCCAGGCTTTGAGTCTTCACTCCATTCAACCTCATGCTTGAAATTCTCTTTGTCGACTCACGGCGTTTCATCCCTTGAAACACCTTCCTTATGGACACCCCTGGTAAGTCGACAATC
The DNA here is from genome assembly GCA_022545645.1 of Acidobacteriota bacterium. GTDB lineage: Bacteria > Acidobacteriota > UBA6911 > RPQK01 > JADFOI01 > JADFOI01. Next base: position 6,291 of record JACZQQ010000150.1, read on the forward strand.
GGAGTGTGTTTGAGTAGAGTAGTGAAGCTTCCAAAACTGCGCGCCCGTAGTTCAGCTCGGATAGAACGCTGGTCTACGAAAACGCAGCCTGCACCTTACCAAAACTTACCAACTCGTTAAAAACACTAGATTTCAGGCGGGTTTCAGGACAGGTCGGATTACCAAAATTTACCAATACTTACCATCTCAACCGGAAACAAAACGGAAACATTGTTTCAAGACAAGAATCCTACCAACCGCAGGCGAAAGGGCCGGATTAGTTTGAAGATAGGGGTAGGAGGGAACTAGGGTAATCAGAAATGTTCAAATGGCCAAATAGTTCTTTAA
>JACZQQ010000151.1 GCA_022545645.1 Acidobacteriota bacterium
GCCGGTTCCGGATCGGACGTCAAGCCCTTCGTCCCCATGAAAATTCGAACGGGTTCAGGGTCCTGGCAGGACGTGGACTGTGCCACCATGCATTAATCGCAAAGTCTGGCACGTGGGCCAAAGACCACGGCTCTGAGTGTAGTTCGGAAGCTCCGTCGGATTTAGCCTGCGGGCCAGCCTCAACTGGATGTCCGCCGAACACTGATCATGAAGATGAGACTCTTCGCCGCTTCCGTCTTACTCCTGTTCCTATCGGCCTGTGGCTCAAGTTCCGAAGACTACCGGAAATCTTTGCTGGAACTTGGAGTGAACTGGGATGATAATGTCTTTCTTGAGCAGGCCAAGGAGGGTGATCTGGCCGTTTTGAAACTGTTCCTGAAGGGGGGGATGGATGTAGAGACCCGAGATAGGTCCGGCGCCACGGTCTTGATGTACGCCGCTTTGAATGGCCATGTTGAGGCCACTTCGCTCCTGCTCGAAGAGGGTGCTCATGTGAATGCCCAGGATAACCTGGGCAGAAGAGCTTTAGATTATGCTACCGTTCACCCTGAGAGCGGGACCTTCAAGATCCTGGCCTCGGCAGGAGCGCTCTACGGTATGACCCTCCAGTAATAGATGCTGATGAAACGAGAACTTTCGCTCATGAGAAACATTGGGATCCTCGCAGCTACCGGGTTGGTGGTGGGAATTTTATCGACTTGGGCCTCAGGGACTCCCCAGTCCGAAAAACTTCCAGACGGCCGCGGTGGAGAGTTTGATGTGACCCGCCACAATATTCCCTTGGATCAGATCCGAGGAGGTGGCCCGCCTAAGGATGGGATCCCTTCCTTAACCAACCCTCAGTTTGTTTCGGCCCAGCAGGGAGACAAGTTTCTGATGTCCTGGGATCGTGTTCTCGGTGTTGAGTACAACGGCGTGGCTAAGGCCTACCCGATCAAGATCTTGAACTGGCATGAGGTGGTAAATGACAGCATCGGCGATAAGCCGATCGCTGTCTCCTGGTGACCGTTGACCGCTTCGGGCGTAGGTTACGACCCGATCATCGAGGGCAAGCGTTACACATTCGGGGTCTCAGGCAAGCTCTACAAAGACAATGTGCTGCTTTACGATCACCAAACGGGAAGTCTTTGGTCCCAGATTTTGACCGAGGCGGTGACCGGACCTAAGACGGGAACGACCTTGAAGACCTTTCCGATGGTTGAAACCACCTGGAGGAGTTGGAAGAAGCAGCATCCGGATACGCTGGTTCTGAGCCTGAATACCGGGTACTCCCGCAACTACAACCGAGATCCTTACGGAATCAATGCAGAGAGAGCGCTGGGGGTCATCTCCAGGGGAGAACAAAAAGCCTATTCCTTCAAAGAGCTGAAAAAGGTCAAACGTTTTCCGATCCGAGATCAGTTGGGGAAAGAGATCGTGCTCGTTCACTTTGAGAAAGAGACAGAAAAGGCCTGGGCCACAGACGAAGCCGGAGAGTACGTGGAATCTTTCATCACTTACCTTCGAGCCTGGAAGAGCTTTTATCCCGACTCCAAGGAATTCACGGCCAGGTAAGTCACCTCATAAAGATCCCACCCTCCTTTCGAAAATTCAGCCGCTTCCAGGATACATAGATTTCTACGCAGGCGATGCGTGGTAAACTTCTATAAGGAGAGAGTTGAGCGCGCGACCCAGTTCCTATTGGTTGAGTGCCTTTTCGCAAAGGAGTCACGATGCCCTCTGATACCCTGACCATCACCGATAATCGAAATGGCAAGAGTTACGAAGTTCCCATTGAGGATGGGACGATCCGCGCCATGGATCTGCGTCAGATCAAGATTTCTGATGACGACTTCGGACTGATGAGTTACGACCCTGCGTTTCTGAACACCGCTTCTTGCAGAAGCAAGATCACCTTCATCGATGGAGAAAAGGGGATCTTGCGCTATCGGGGCTACCCCATTGAGGAACTGGCGGAGAAAACGACGTTTTTAGAGGTTGCCTTTCTCCTCCTGAACGGTGAACTTCCTACTGAAGAGGAACACGAAAAATGGCGCCAGGAAATCGTTGTTCATACCATGGTTCACGAGAACATCAAGCACTTCATGGACGAGTTTCACCATGATGCCCATCCCATGGGAATACTCCTGAGCACGGTCGGCGCCCTGTCCACCTTTTATCCCAATGCACCCAACGTTTCTGATCCGGTGAATCGCAGATTGCAGATGGTCCGTCTCATTGCCAAGATGCCTACCCTGGCCGCCTTCGCTTACCGTCACCGGATGGGAATGCCCTATAGCTACCCGGACAACAACCTCAGCTATACGGGGAATTTACTCAGTATGATGTTCAAGATGGCGGAGCCGAAGTACGAGGTGAATCCGGTCCTCGAGAAAGCTCTGAATCTGTTGTTTATCCTGCACGCAGATCATGAGCAGAACTGTAGTACCAGCGCCATGCGCTCGGTGGGAAGCTCAAGAACCGACCCCTACTCGGCTGCCGCTGCCGCCATTGGAGCCCTATATGGGCCGCTGCACGGCGGGGCCAATGAGGCCGTCCTGCGCATGCTTAGAAATATCGGCAGCCCGGATCGCATTCCCCACCTCATCGAGCGGGTCAAAGCGGGTGAAGCACGGCTGATGGGTTTCGGACATCGTGTCTATAAAAACTACGATCCCCGGGCACGCATCATCAAAGAGATGGCGAATAAGGTTTTTGAAGTAACAGGACGTAATCCTCTACTTGATCTGGCTCTTGAACTGGAAGCGATCGCCCTGGAAGATGAGTATTTTGTGGAGCGGAAACTGTATCCGAATGTGGACTTTTATTCAGGGCTCATTTACCAATCCATGGGGTTTCCGGTGGATATGTTTCCGGTTCTCTTTGCCCTCGGTCGGACGGTCGGTTGGTTGGCCCAGTGGGAGGAGATGGTTTTAGACTCCGAGCAAAAGATCGCCCGTCCCCGCCAGATTTACACAGGACATGACTTAAGACACCTGGAATAAGAGACCACAGACCACAGACAGGAGACAGGAGCAGAAAACACCGAAGTCACAATTTTCTGGACTTGGGCGCTAAAACTTGTCCCACAATCTCTCGCCCGTCTTCTATTCGTGTATCTCGTAAAATGACGGCATCTTGAAGCAAGACATTTGCTCCGATGGTGCAGTTAGATTCGATGTAGACATCCGGACCGATGGTGCAATGGGAACCGATGGTTGTCCCCGGTTCGATGCCAAGAGGGGATACCAGGTGGGTGCCTGACCCGATGCAATCGGGTGGGAGGCAAGGCGGATCCCGCTGACGGCTCAGATAGTGCCGGTTGAGGGCCAGTAGATCGTCGGCATCGGTAAGTTGCATACGCGAAGGGGTGAAGACCCCGGCCACCTTGCCTTTTCGCTCAATGAGTAGCTGAATGGCATCCTGTAACGCGCATTCGCCGCTGGGAGAAAGAGAAACGTCGGACAGGTAATCCAAAAACTGAGGGGAAAAGATGTAAAGGGGAAGGCTGGTGATTCGAGAGAGGATTTCGTCGGGTGCGGGCTTCTCGATGATGCGCCGGACCTGCCCCTGATCAAACTTGACGGTGCTGCCAAGGGCTTTTGATCCTGAGTTCATCTCCATCAGGCTGAGGGTGGCGTTGGCCTTTCGACTTTGATGGGTGGCCAGCAAATCTGCCACATGGCTGACAGGAGTCAGATTGTCGCAGGAGGTTACCAGAAAGCTTTCGCGTAAATAGGGTGCCGCCAGGCTCAGCGCCTGAGCCATGCCCAGGGGTTCAGGCTGTACCACCCATTTGAGCGAAATACCGGGAAGGGACTGCTCCTGGAAATAGCGACGAATTTCGTGGTCGCCTGGGCCGGTGACCATGATCAAGTCAGACACCTCATTCTGGATCAACCGATCCAACACACGGCCCACCATGGGTTTACCCGCTACGGGCATCATGGCCTTACTTCGCTTGAGCGTGAAGGGATGAAGCCGTCTTCCTCTGCCGGCCGCTAGAATGACTGCTTGCATAAGACCAAGACTAAAGCCAGTAGAGTATGCTACAAGAAGAGAACAGAAAGGGCACGCATGGGTGGGTAGCTGTGATCAAAGTGACCAACACCCTTTCCATTCCGGAGGAAGAACTCCGGTTCAAGGCTTCCCGCAGCAGTGGGCCGGGAGGCCAAAACGTCAACAAACTCAATACTCGGATGACCTTGTTGTTTGATGTGACAAACTCGCCCAGTTTGTCACAGGAACAGAAGGAGTCTATTCAGAGACGCCTTGCCACTCGCATCAACCATGAAGGGGTTCTTCGTGTCGTCTGCCAACGACATCGTACTCAGGCAGCCAATAGGCGAGGAGCAACAGAAAGCTTTCTGGATATGTTGGTTGATGCCCTCAAAAAACGTCGGCCCAGAAGGAAAACCCGAATCTCGGCGGCAGTGAAACGCCGCCGCCGTGAGGAAAGGGCACGGCGAAGCCGACTGAAGCGAAGCCGCTCCGAATCTGTGGAGTGGGATGAATGATCCCCCTGCCACGGGTCGGAGCCCGGTGATGTTTCGAGAGATACCCTCAACCACGACCCGGTTGCCTTCTTCGTCATAGACTCGCACGATCACCTCTTCACCCCGGACGATGTTTCCCATCCCCTGTGTAGGGCCCGGAGTCTCACGGGTTCAGTAGAAGTGTTGCCCTCGAAGTAGGCTTGTTGGTGTCGAGAGGGGAGCCAGAGTGTCTCAGCGGTAAGTTATACTGTATGCAATTCATAAAGTAGATAGTTCCAGGTCTGAGCTGAACGGGCTACGAGGGGAAACTGAGAACTAGAAGTGGCAGCAGGAGGCTGGGGAGGAGAAGGCTTGCAGGCAAAGTGCTCATCATCACCTTATTTATCCTCATCATGGTGGCTGCCTCTTTGTCGATCGCATGGTGTCCCATTGGGGAAACTCGGAACTTCGCAGTTCCTGACATACTTGATCCGTAACGGACGAAGGGTTCGCGAACGGTCCCTGAGGATAGGAGAGGTCGGGGTCCGTTACACATGGTGTCAGGTATAGCAGGACGCATACCTTACCTGTAACAGAGAGGGGATGGAATGGGATGGTAATGCTCCAGCGCGATGAGAGCGAGCAGGGGGTTTATCAGGCAGCAAGAAACTGTGGTCACTGCGCTCAGTGTGGTCGAGGACTGAAGCCGGAGGAACCGGTGTGGAGGGAGGTGTTTCAGTTCTACAGAAAGCGGATGACCCTGGGGGGCATGCCCTTTACCGTTGCGCCCGTCTGTAAAAGATGTCATCTCGAGTACGACGGTTGGGCACCCGCCAAACCCTGTGAAAAGTGCCAGCGGATGGTCGTGAATCTACGGAGATTCAATCGAGTGCACACCTTTTGTAGCAGGTTGTGTGAGGTTCGTTACTACTCCCACAGGAGAAAGAAAGCCCCAGCACAACAGATGTGTGGTGAATGCGGTGAAGTTTTCAAGCCGACTCGGTCCGACTCTTTGTATTGCTCGAACGCCTGCAGACAAAGGAGCTACCGAAAAAGAGCCAAAAAGTCTGTCTAGCCTGTCTAGGAAACCTTGACGGTTTCTGGGGATAATTGACTCGAGTGGGCCAGTTGTGCTTCCAACTGGTCAACTTGAGTTTCCAGTATCCCCTTCCGTTCCTTAAGGACCTTGATTTCCATCTTCAAGCGGTCGGCTAGCTTTCCCACCGCCCCTCCCGTCAGGATCAGAAAACTGGACCAGGCCAGGATATTCATCCACAGGTCGAGTTCCGTAAATGTGGGCACGAAGGAACTGGGGAAATAGTAGACAAAAATCGCAACGAGCAAAGTGGTGAGAACGCCCCCCATAAGCGCCTTGTGGGCCTCCACGAAATAGACCGAAAACAGGATGACGATGAAAAAGAAGTTCAAAAAGACGAGTTTGTAGGGAACGAGATGGGCGATGGTGGGAACGCCCACCAGGATCACAAGTGCAAGCATCTGCTCGGAATTCTTGATCAGGTAATTTTTCAGATTTCTCATGAATCCATTTTCCTCTGCTTTGGAAGAAGCACGTTCTGTGCCGAAACCTGAGAACAATCGGTCGAGTCTCCCTAACACATTGATTATAAGTTGCTTACTCTGATTCTGGAGGGTGAGCTCCTGAAAACTCTTCGAGTGATTGGTCAACAGCGGTTTACGTTGGTGGTGTTTGAGAGGATCACCGAAGCTTTCGAGGACCCCTGGGCAGAAGGGTGGGCTTCAAGTCTAGCCCGGATTATGCATAAATTCGCTACTGCAGCGAAGAAAATCATCCGTCGTGCTGTGCGCACCGCCCGCGTTGCACGACCCGCAAGCGGGTACCCCCGGCCTCCTCAACGTACCGTACAGTACGTTTGCGGGGGCCTCCGACCCGCAAGCGGGTGCCCCCGCCCTTGTCAGGTCGGCGCTTTCGTCGCTTCGTGACAAGAACCTATGCATAATCCGGGCTTGCGATGTCGCAGAAACTCCTTTCCTCGTTTTCTTTTTTGTGCCAGAATTCCCCGGAGCGAAAAACAACGACTTCAAAGAACTCAAGTTTGGAGGATAAATGAGGTATCTTTTATCTGTATTTATCGTGGTAGCCGTCGCTTCGGT
>JACZQQ010000152.1 GCA_022545645.1 Acidobacteriota bacterium
GAAAAGGAGGGGAGCGGATGGTAGGGGTCAGCCGGTGGCTGACCCGAACAGTCAGGATTGCAAAAGCTGGAGCCACACGGGCCAGATCGTGCTGCCCGGTCGGTTCGGGTCAGCCACCGGCTGACCCCTACGCATATCGAATACCGCAGGAGTGGCGGATCAACTCAAAATGTGGCGATAGGATTTACCGGGGATCCTGTTCCACCGGGAACAGGCATGGGGGCCACGGTGAGCAGGAACTCCCAACGGTTGAGTCGCGCTGCCGTTTCGGCTAACTCTTCCAGATCAGTGTTATCGAAGATAGGTACGCCGAGAGCTACCAAAAGAAGCCGGTGGAGGGGAAACCCCGGGCCTTCAATCCCCGAGGGTCTTACATCGCCAACCCCATCGGTTCCCACCATGGCAACGTCTCTTTCCTTCAACCACCTGGCGCAGGAAGCGTGGAGTCCCGCCATACCCGATGACGAGGTAAAAGGTCCAACCACCGCCCGTCTTGCCCAGCGACCCGTGCGGACAAAGATTACATCTCCACTCGAGATCCGAACTCCTATCTCCCTCTCCCACGCTTCCAGGTCCTCCGGGTAGATCGGCGTTCCCTGTTCCAGGTAGGGAACCCCCTTGAGTCTGGGAATATCGACCAGAATGGCTCGCGTAAAGATACCGTTCTTGAGGGTGAGGATATCGAGTTTTCCGGCTCCCTCCCGGGTCACCTCCTGCTGAGAGAAACCGTTGTACATTTTCCCGTTGTGGAAAAAATGAGAGAGGGCATCGAGGTGGGTGAAGGCGCTGCCGTGGTAGGAGATGGCATAGCTGTCGGCACTGGACCGGTCGGGATCATCGACGCCATTGCGAAGCATGACATGTTCAAACGGAACTGGATTGTCGAGAGACTTTTCTTTATTTAAGGGGCGCGCCAGCGAAATCGAGATTCCTTCCCTGACCAGCCCAGCAGCCTGCTTCTGCTTCTCTGGAGTAATCAGGTTGACGGCTCCCAACTGATCCTTTGGTCCCCAGCGTCCCCAGTTGGAGAGCTCGGTCATCCACCGATCAATGTCCTCCTCGGTCAGCTCTCGTTCTGCCTGGGGAGTGGCCTGAAGGGACCCCTGCACAGAAAAGATCGACAGGACGACCACGAGCAGGAGTATTCCCCAACCGGCGATGCGAGTCAGGGAATGCAGTAACTCAATATTTTTGCTCATCACTTTAGTCCTCTACTCTAGTTCCCAAGTGCCTTTCCTTCAAGATGGGCACCTGTCCTCGAAATCTTAAAAGGGAAAGGGTTCCATGGCAAGGCCAAAAGAGAGAGGAGTGACTGTCATTGCGCCCATCGTCTCAAGATGGATAGGACATCCGCAGGGTGCAGGAGCTTCTCGGACACATGGATGTGCGAACGACGATGGTCTGTACACATGTCCTGAATCGCGGCGGTCTGGGTGTCAGAAGTCCCTGGACTCTTTGTGAATCCTGATGGCGACGGGTATGATCAGGAAACGGCATCAGACGCTCGGGGTCAGGTGACGGGTTATCAAAGGCTGGGATTGCCGAGCTAGACCCTAAATGACGCTGTGGGCGAACAAGCGGCTTGAGACGGACTCTCGTCCCCCCGCTTTAAGGCAGGACTTGGCCGCTCAGGCCTAGCGTTATAGCTCTAGTCGGGATAGATCCACTAATAGGTTTGAGAACTGAAGAAAAGAATGATGAATATCGATGCATTGGTAGACAAACATTACGGCTTCGGCGGGATCATGGAGAAAATTGAAGCTGGACTCAATTTAGCTGGCAAAGATGCCCATTCACTTACGGTTGATGACTTAGCTCCTCTTGATGAGTTTCACACCCGAGGGCGAGAGTCGACTCTTGAGATCGCAGAGCTGGCGAATTTAAAGGCATCTGATCTTGTCCTTGATGTTGGCTGTGGCTTGGGTGGCACCGCGCGTCACCTGGCGGAACAATATAAGTGTCATGTTGTCGGTGTGGACCTTACAGAGGAGTATATATCCGTTGGGAAAAAGCTTACGGAACTTGTCGGCCTGAGTGATCGGGTGGAGCTACGTCAGGGTAGTGCACTCGAAATTCCCTATGAAGATGGGAGGTTCGATGTCGTATGGACTGAGCATGTACAGATGAATATTGCTGATAAGAATCGGTTTTACTCCGAAATAGCGAGGGTTTTAAAACCAGGCGGTCGCCTGCTATTCCATGATATCTTTCGTGGTCGTGGAGATCCCCCGTTTTACCCAGCACCTTGGGCTGAAGATGACTCAATTAGTGCTCTGGTAACAGAGACGGAAGCGCGCGCGTTTATAGAGCAGGTGGGACTGGAGATCGATCAATGGATCGAGAAAGTTCAGGAGTCGATTGAATCTTTTAAAAGGGTGTCAGCCCAGATTGAACTTGACGGCACCCCTCCCATAGGCGTGCATCTTTTAATGGGAGACAATGCTAAAGATAAGCTTCAGAATTACGTTCGCAATCTAATCGAAGATCGTGTGTCCGTCGCTTTGGGAATGGCCCATAAAAAGGGGGAGCTGTAGGACGAGATCCTAAGATGAGTGTACTGATTCGAGTCTATTCCGATTATGTGTGACCGTACTGTTTCTTGGCGGAGTTTCCGCTGAAGGAAGCCATCAAGGACAAGGATGTCCAGGTGGAGTGGATGCCCTTTGAACTCCGTCCCAGCCCTCATCCGACCTTGAGACCGGAGGAGGATTATCTGCAGACGGCCTGGGCCAGCTCCGTATACCCTATGGCAAAAAGAATGGGAATTCGGATCGTACTTCCCCGCGTCTCCCCCCAACCTTATACCCATCTGGCCTTTGAAGGATTTCAGTACGCGAAGGAGAAAGGGAGTGGGAATGAATACAATGGCCGTGTTTTGCGAGCGTTTTTCCAGGAAGAGCAGGATATCGGTGATTCTGAGGTCCTCACCCAGTTGGCGGAGGAGGTCGGATTGAACAGGGAGCAATTCAGGGAGGCGCTGGAGACGAGGCAGTACAAGGAAGCCCATCAGACAGCCCTCTATCATACCCACAAGGAAGCTGGAATCTCGGCCGTTCCGACCTTCATGATTGAAGGCCAGCGTCTACAGGGCCTGCAATCAAAGGAGACGCTGGAACGCGTGATCGACTTCGCTCAACGTCCCTAGAGGAGAGTTCAGTCTCATGACCCCGGAAATAGAAATCACCGTAGCACCTGCTTTTGATTTGGGAACGGCGTCCGAGATATTGATGGATGTCGTGAAATGGCTCAACCAGAAGGGCGAGCCGCTCTGGACCGAAGAACAGGTTTCGGTTGAAGGCCTCAAGTCGTCTCACAGAATTGAAGAGTCGTTTATTGCCCAGCAAAAGAACAAGCCCATTGGCTGTATGTTCTTGCTCGAGTCTGACCCCTATTTCTGGCCGGAAATAGAAGATGATTCGAGCTTGTTCCTTCATAAGCTGGCCGTCTTGCGGGAGCTCAAAGGGAAGGGGATTGGCAACCAAATGTTAGAGTGGGCATCCCAATATGCGAAGAGGCAGGGGAAATCCTGGTTAAGGCTGGACTGTGATGGAGGCAGGCCGAAGCTGAGACAAATTTATGAATCCTTCGGATTCAGCCTGGTGGATCGAAAACCCCTGGATGAGTTTGATTCGGCCAGATATGAGATTCGTGTTTGAAAGCCGACGGAAAAGGAGAAAGAGTCCCTATGCGGCTACACGGACGACGAATCCTGAGATAAACTAGGTTCTTGGAGGCACAGATGAATCACACGCGAAGGGTATTGATGGGCGCAGTCTTCACACTGATGGCGACTCTGGCCTTGGGGCAACGGATTCAAACGGTCACCGTCATTGCGAATCCGACCTGAGGGTGCTGCCAGGGATGGGTGGGTCACCTGCAGGCAAAGGGTTTTAAGGTCGATAGATTTGGAGCGACCAACAGCCAGCTAAACGAGGTTAAGGACAGATATGGTGTGCCGCCGAAACTTCGCGCCTGCCACACCGGTTTGGTGGGAGACTACGTGATCGAGGGCCACGTACCCGGCGCAGTCATCAGTCGTTTACTTCGGGAGAAGCCGGCTGTGGTGGGGCTTGCGGTTCCCGGTATGCCGGTTGGATCTCCAGGGATGGAAGGTCCGGATCCTCAACCCTACACGGTTTATTCGTTTGATCGAGCGGGTAACGTGAAAGTCTACGCGCAGATCGATCCCAGGGAATAAAGAAAGTGGAATTCGCCGGGTGAATGCGGGAAGGGCAGCTCCTAGCAGCCCCAGTCTTCCCCAGCCGTGCTCCAGGCAACGAGCGTCACGAGAATCAAGGCGATACTCATAAAGATCATGTTTCTGACTATACTCAGCCCCGGTCGGAAAAAGTGTGATGACGCTCACCGACGACCCAGGACGAAGCTCCGGGCTAACCGATGAAGAAATCCATTCTTGAAATTTACGCCTTGGCGGTCTGTTTTGTAGCCCTGCTGTGCTTTGTCATTGCACTGGGGATTGGAGTGTACGATCTCATTCAGATCACCAACCCGGAATTTACACTCAATGCCTACGAATACGAGCGGCATCAGTCCAATGAGGCCTTTAGAGGGGTCCCGGGCAGAGTAGCGCTGGGAAGGTTTGCTCCCGGGATTCCTGTGGAGCCCACACAAAGGCCGGAAGAAGAGGTCACCCAACAGCGAGAAGAGAGCTACCAATCGGCACTTCGGTCCGAGGGAAGACGAGGGATGCAGAGTCTCATTCGGATCGCGATTATCCTGGTGATCGACGTCTTGGTGTTTGTGCCTCATTGGCTCTGGATCAGGCGAACAAGAGTTGCCAGCATGGCCAGCTAAACCCCTTAGCCCCCGCAGGTTCCCCATTGACCGTATCTGTTGAAACCATTAGACTAGAGGCAAATGACCCCGCAGAAAATCGTCACGGTTGCTCGCTTTACAGCCAAGGTCAGTATCGTTTGCCTCCTGGTGTCTCTTGTGCCGACCAGCGGGTATGGTCAGGATCTTACCTTTGACGGTGATTCTAAGACTCAACCCGCCCGATTCTTCGGTCCAGGGCTGAGACTGACCTATCCCGCAGGACTCACGTCCCTAACGACGTTGGAGTCGCGTTTCGATCCTCCCTTACGGGTGCCGGTCACGACTGTTTCCTGGTCTGCGGCCTCAATGAATCCCAGTACCGCCGTGCTTCCCCCCACTTCAGCATCTCTGAGTACTCACAGGAAGAAGACCACGACCCTGCGAGTGATCGCCGGCCTGCTGGGAGCAGGGTTAGCGGGGGTGGGTGCCTATCTGGTGAGCACATCGGAAGGTTCCAGTCGGGTTGAGATCTGTACTCTCTGTTCCGAACCGCCGGTTAGCCAGGCTCGCCTTCAACTGACGGGGAGGCAAGGGGCAGGGATTGCCTCACTTGCGGCAGGTGCAGGGCTGCTTGCCTACGCAGCCTTTTGACGGCTCCATTCCTGCCCAGACCTCTCTATTGATAAGTTACATGAATAATATAGATGTAAATATCTGTATAATAATGTTAATTAATATTTCATAGACGGTGAGATCCTTCGCCATTCGGCCATCACAAGTCCTCGTTTTGAACGGGTTGTCATATGGATTGCTGTGTGAAACGACTAATAACCCAAACAAACGGGAAGACAGGAATTTCACATGATTGCCACCAAACAGCTAACCCAAGAGAATGAAATGATCGGGCAGGTCATTTCCCACTACAAGATCCTGGAAAAACTGGGTGAGGGTGGAATGGGTGTGGTCTACAAGGCTAAAGACATCCGCTTGGGCCGCAACGTGGCCATAAAATTCCTGCCTGAAGAATTGGCTCAAAATCGCCAGGCACTGGAGCGCTTCCGGAGAGAAGCTCGTGCTGCCTCGGCTTTAGACCATCCCAATATCTGCGCCATTTACGACATTGGTGAATATGACGGACAACCCTTCATCGTCATGCAGTACCTGTCCGGGAGCACCCTTCAAGAGCGTATCCAAGGCAAGTCGCTGGAGACCGAGGAGATCCTGGAACTGGGGATTGAGATTACGGATGCTTTACATGCTGCCCATGCGAAGGGAATCCTTCATCGAGACATCAAGGCGGAGAACATCTTTATCACTCAAGAGGGACATGCCAAGGTGCTCGACTTCGGCCTGGCCAAATGGACGAAGGATCAGGCCGATTTGGATACCGCCATGCCTTCGGATCAGCTCACCAAACAGAGTCTTACCAGTCCCGGAATGGCGATGGGAACGGTGGCTTATATGTCACCGGAACAGGCTCTGGGAAGGGAACTGGATGCGCGGTCTGATCTGTTCTCCCTGGGAGTGGTGCTCTATGAAATGACAACGGGCTCACTGCCTTTCAAGGGCAAGACTGCTGCCGCACTCTTTGATGAAATTCTCCACAAAGCTCCCGATTCTCCCCTTCAACTGAACCCTGAGGTCCCTGGCCAGCTGGAGGACATCATCAATAAGTCCCTCGAGAAAGACAGGGAAATCCGTTCTCAATCCGCCGAGGAAGTACTGGCTGA
>JACZQQ010000153.1 GCA_022545645.1 Acidobacteriota bacterium
TTCCATAAATACGGTGACGTTTGTGGCGAGCGCGACGGCGTCGAGTTCGCGAAGCGACGACGACGCGATGTCAGTGACATCGTGGAGGAGGAGCGACAAAGAAATCGATGCCGTCCCGCCGCCACCCTTCGGGCTGATGGGGGTTGCGGGCGACCTCTGTGTCGCTCGTCGTCGCCGATGTCCCTGCATCACCTCCTCCTCGCTCCTTGATCTCCCCTCGCAAGCCCCATCAGCAAACATCATCGTATTTATGGAAGGAGACACTCAGTCTCGCGAATTAGATTTTCATCCGACCCAATGCTGCCGGCCTTGAGAGTAATGATCCGCTGGGTCCGCTGAGCCAATTCCAGGTTGTGGGTCACCAGAACCAAAGTGGTTCCCGCGGCTTCGTTGAGCTCAAAGAGAAGATCAGAGACCTTCTCGGCGGTCTCTCCGTCAAGATTGCCGGTCGGTTCATCGGCAAAAAGAATCTTCGGCTGGTTGATAAAGGCTCGGGCCAGGGAAACGCGCTGCTGTTCCCCACCCGAGAGCTGGACTGGATAGTGATCCAGCCGATCTCCCAAACCCACCTGGTTTAAAAGTTCAGTCGCCTGTCTCTTGACCCCCGACTCACCCCGCAACTCAAGGGGGACCACCACATTCTCCAGCGCCGTGAGGGTAGGAATGAGCTGGAAGGTCTGGAAAACAAAACCCACATGTTGATTGCGGATCTGAGCGAGCTCGTCCTCGTTCAGATCGTTTAGGGCAACCCCGTTCAAGGCCACCGAACCGGAGGTAGGACGATCCAATCCTGCACACAGACCCAGAAGAGTCGTCTTACCGCTGCCGGACGGCCCCACAATGGCACAGCGAGAGCCTTCCGGCACGGTAAAAGAGACATCTCGAAGAACGGTCAGCGTCCGTTCTCCGCTGCGGTAGGTCTTGGTTAAATGTTCCGCTCGTAAAACCGAGGTCTCAATCATCTTGGCAACAACCTTCGTCTATTCAGAACAACCAGCATTTCGTATATCATATTAACGTTTATGAGTGTCTATCGTCTGGTTTTTCTCTGGATCACGGTTGGACTTCAGACCGCGGCAGCGCCTGCCTGGGTGTCTCCTCTCATGGGGAGCCAAGGGGCCGGCCCCTCTGCTCGGGAAGAAACATCGGGTGTGATTCTTTTCTTCGGAAACAGCCTGACGGCGGGATATCGATTGGAACCCTCCCAGGCTTTTCCCGCTCTGATTCAAAAGAAAATCGACGCTTTGGCGTGGAACTTCAGGGTGGTGAATGCCGGCCTGAGTGGAGACACGACCTCAGACGGTCTGCGACGGATTGACTGGGTCCTGAGAAACAAGGTCGATGTCCTATTTCTGGAGTTAGGCGCCAATGACGCTTTGCGAGGGATTCCCCTGGATCTCACCGCACGCAATCTTCAAGCCATCATCGACAAAGTGCAAAAGAAGTATCCTGGGGTTCGGATCGCCATTGCAGGCATGCAGGTTCCCCCCAATTTAGGAAAGGAATACACTGAGCACTTCCGCTCCATCTTTCCCGAGTTGGCGAAGAACAACGAGGCTGAGCTGATTCCGTTCCTGTTGGAAGGGGTGGCGGGGGAAATGGACTTGAACCTGGCAGACGGGATTCATCCCACCCCCGAAGGGCACCAGATCCTGGCTGAGAATGTGTGGAAGGTGCTGAAGCCAGTGTTGGAGGAAGCTAACCGCTGACGACTGACAGTTGACAGCTGACACAGCCGGAGGACCGGCTGTGAGCGAGGGTTGAGGACTGAGAGCTGATGGCTGAGGACACACAGCTAATGATGCTCCCTGTCCCCTAATTCTGCTAAAATCCCCAGGGTGAAGGATTTGCGCAAGCTTCTGCCCTACCTCCGTCCCCATTTGTACTTGCTGGTTTTGGCTTTAGTTCTTCTGGTGGCGAGTGGTGCCCTGGAGGCGGTGCTCATTATGCTTCTGGCACCGATCTTTAACCAGTTGGCGGCAGGGGTGGGAGTGGTTGTTGCAGGAGAGGATAAATTCGCCTTTCTTCAGCAGCTCCTGGGCTTGAATCAAGATAATCTGGGCCGGATTGCCTTTTGTCTGGTGGCCTTCGCGTTTTTTAAGGGTCTCTTTCTTTACTGCGCTGAAATTTCCATGAGTTATACCGGTCAGAAGGTGGTGGCCGCTTTAAGAAAGGGTCTGTACCGGCATCTCCTGGATCAGTCTATGGCTTTTTATGCCTTAAACCCCACGGGGAAATTGATGGCCCGGGTCATCAGCGATACCGAGCGGCTTCAGGAAACGGTGAGTAGGACGCTCACCGACTTTATCCGGCAGGTGCTGCTGATGCTGTTTTTTCTGGGTCTGGTTTTCTATACCGAATGGAGGTTGGCGCTACTGTCCTTTTTGATCGCCCCGGTGGTTCTTTCGATTACCCTGAATTTGGGTCGAAGAATGCGCAAGGTGAGCCAGCGCAGCCAGGAGAACCTAGCGGAAATCTCCCATGTTCTTCAGGAGACCATTGCCGGGCAGCAGATTGTTCAGGCTTTTGGAATGGAAGAGTACGAGAAGAAGCGCTTCGGTCATTCCACCGATCAGCTGGTGCGCACCAACCTTAAGGCTGCCCGCATCAGTGCGCTGAGTTCACCCCTGGTGGAATTCATCGGTTATGTTTCCTTCGTCCCCTTTTTCCTTTATGCCAACTATCAAATTAATCGAGGCTTTACCATCGGTGCCTTTGTCGTTTTTGTGGCCGCACTCTTTCGATTGTATGAACCGGTTAGAAAGCTCTCCCGCATGCATTTGTACTTTCAGCAGGCCTTTGCTTCTTCCCACCGGATCTTCGAACTGCTGGATACCCATGTTGATATTCAAGATCAATCAGGGGCCCGTAACTTACCGAAAATTCAGGAAGAACTCGTCTTTGAAAACGTTTCCTTCAGCTATCCGAACTCCACTTCACAGCCCGTTTTACGCGATATCAACCTGAAAATCCAAAGGGGGGAGATCGTGGCTCTGGTGGGAAGCAGTGGGGCAGGAAAGAGCAGTCTGGCGGCGCTGATTCCTCGCTTTTTCGATGTCGTTTCCGGGAGGATCAGCATCGATGGGAACAACATTCATGAAGTGACGCTGGCCTCTTTGCGCCGCCAGATTGCCATCGTGACTCAGGACACCTTCCTTTTCAATGATACGGTCAGGAGCAATATTGCCTACGGGAGAGAGGATTGTACTCTGGAGGAGATCATCGAGGCGGCGCGCTTGGCCTTGATCCATGACTTCATCACCAGTCTCCCCCAGGGGTACGACTCCGTGATGGGAGAACGGGGCCAGGGGGTTTCCGGTGGACAGCGACAACGCATTGCCATAGCCCGCGCCATTTTGAAGAAGGCCCCCATTCTGATTCTGGACGAAGCCACCTCGGCATTGGACAGCGAATCCGAGCGTCTGGTTCAAGAGGCCCTTTATCACCTGATGCGGGATTGTACGACTCTGGTCATTGCCCACCGCTTGTCAACGGTTCGGTTGGCAGACAGAATTGTTGTCCTTGAAGCAGGTGAGATTGTTGAGATTGGAGATCATCAGAGTCTGTTGAAGCGTTCCGGTGTCTATCGCAAACTGTACGATGTTCAGTTTGCCGATGTCCGGTTTGCCTCATCTTCGTAAGGAAAGGACGAGAAGCATGCGCAGTATGACGGGATTCGGACGGGCCACCCGGTCTACCGAGGAGATGAATCTGGTTGTGGAGATCAAGACTGTAAACAGCCGTTACCTGGACCTGAATTTACGCGTGCCCAGGGAGCTGAATTCTTTGGAGCAGAAACTGCGAAAGGAAGTACAGTCTCATCTCGATCGAGGTCGAGTGGAGCTCCACTTTGAACTCCATCCAAAATCCGGTAACCATCATGACTTGAATGAAGCTCTGGTGGAAAATTATCTTGCCATTGCCGAGAAAGTCCGATCCCTGGGTGCGACAGGTGAGCTGGATGTATCCTCTGTTTTGCAACTTCCCGGAGTGTTCGTGCCACGTGAGGTGGAATTATCCCCCGAGGGAATCCTGGAGCAAATTGTGGAGGCTCTTCGGGAAGCCTTGGAGAAAGTCGTCAGCACCCGATCCAATGAAGGAGCGGCCTTAAAAAAGGATTTTCAAGATCGACTCGAGAAACTGATGAAGCTGACCGATCGTATCGCAGAGCAAGCGGAACAGATTTTGGAATACTATCGAGAGAAACTGAAGAAGAGGGTTGAGAAGCTGACCCAGGAACAGCATTTGGACGAGAATCGACTGGCTCAGGAAATTCTCCACTATGCAGATCGTTCCGACATTGCCGAGGAAATCACACGTTTGCGTAGTCACGTCTCCCAATTTCAGGAATACCTGTCGGGCTCTGAGGATGAAGCCATCGGTAGAAGGTTAGACTTCATTAGTCAGGAAATGGGTCGGGAGATGAACACCATTCTTTCCAAGTCTCCTCTGCCCGCCATCTCAGAGCTGGCGGTTGAAGGGAAGACGGAGATCGAAAAGATTCGAGAACAAGTTCAGAATGTCGAATAAAGGCAATCTCATTGTGATCAGCGCCCCTTCGGGTTCAGGAAAGACCAGTTTGGCAAACCGGGCTTTGGAGGAGATCCCCAAGCTGAAATTTTCGGTGAGTCACACCACCCGGAAGCCACGGTCTGGAGAGCGGGATCAAGTGGAGTACTTCTTTGTGTCGGAGAAGGAGTTTGAAGAGATGATTGGGCAGGGCAATTTTCTCGAGCATGCCCGGGTCTACGGGAATTACTATGGGACGAGCCGAGCGTTTGTGGACGAGCAGCTGTCCGTAGGCTATGATGTATTGTTGGATCTTGACGTTCAAGGTGCCGCGCAGGTCAAAAAGAGCTACCCGGAAGCCATTCTCGTTTTCGTGTTTCCCCCTTCACTGGAAGTGCTCAAGACGCGATTGAAGAACCGTGGCTTGGATGATCCAAGTATTATTGGTAAAAGACTGAGAATTGCAAAGAAGGAGATCCAATGTTACACGAACTATCAGTACGTTATCATTAATAGGAAGATTGAAGAATCGTTGGTTGAATTGAAGTCCATCATTCAGGTTTCCGGCTGTCGCATGGAGAAGCGACAGGAGTTGGCAGCGGAAATCATCAAAACCTTTCCAGGAGATTAAAATGACCGTTAAAATCCCAGAAGAGTTTGACAGTAAATTCAGGTTTATTCTGGTGGCCGCAGCGCGTGCCAAGCAGCTCCAGCATGGAGCACCTCCAAGAATCAAGTCTCAGTCAAGAAAGCCGGCCTCGATCGCCGTGCTGGAGGTGGAGCAAAACCTTGTTCCTTATGTCATTCTCAAGCCGGGGGAAAAAGAAGAAGAGTGAAAATCATTCTCGGTGTAACCGGTTGCATCGGAGCCTATAAGTCGGCCGTCGTCCTCCGCCTGTTGCAAAAAGAGGGTTTTGAGATCCTTCCGGTCATGACCCAGTCTGCCCAACAGTTTATTACCCCTCTGACTTTGGAGAAGCTGTCCGGTCACAAGGTGGTTTCCGATCTATTCAGCGATCATACCGTTCAAATCGAGCATATCCATCTGGCTCGAGAGAGTCATCTCCTGCTGGTGGCCCCGGCTACCGCCAATATCCTGGCCAAATTTGCCCAGGGCATCGCCGATGATTTCTTGAGTACGCTTTACCTGTCCACCGTCACACCCGTCATCGTGGCACCCGCCATGAATGTTGAGATGTGGAACCATAAAGCGACTCGGAAGAACCTGGAGATTTTGAGGGAAAGAGGAGTGGGGGTGGTGGAACCCGGCTCCGGCTATCTCGCCTGCGGGGAAGAGGGTGAAGGGCGTTTAGCAGAGCCCGAACATATCTTGGAGGCGGTCTTGAACACTTTCAAGCGGGAGAAATCCTTGCTGGGAAAGAGGGTTCTCATTACCGCAGGACCCACCATTGAGGACCTGGATCCGGTTCGGTTCATTTCCAATCGCTCCTCCGGAAAGATGGGTTATGCCCTGGCCGGGGAGGCTCAGTCGCGGGGTGCTCAGGTGGTGCTGGTCTCAGGACCTACCCAACTTGAACCTCCGGAAGGGATAGATCTGGTCCGGGTTCGGTCTGCTTCAGAGATGGCCACAGCTGTCTTTCAGCACTTTGCCCGTTCCGATGTGGTGGTGATGGCAGCAGCGGTTTCCGATTTCACTCCAGCCAATGTCTCCTCAGAAAAGATCAAAAAGAAAGATGCGAAGCCGGTCATCCACCTGGAGAAAACGGTGGATATCCTGAAGCGACTGGGTCAGCGAAAAGAGTGGCAATTTGTGGTCGGATTTGCTGCTGAGTCGGGAGCAGTGCGTGAGAATGCCCGTAGGAAGCTTCAGGAAAAGGGATTGGACCTGATTGTAGGAAACGATATCTCTCCACAGGATCAAGGCTTTGAATCCGATTTCAACCAGGTCATCGTCATCGATAGTGACGGGAAGGAAGAGGAATTTCCTCTCCTCCCCAAGACGGATGTGGCACGCATCCTCTGGGA
>JACZQQ010000154.1 GCA_022545645.1 Acidobacteriota bacterium
GTCTGAAAGATCCATTCGGGAGCTTTGTTGTGACCCTTCTTTAACCACTCTTCCTGGCAGCTGCTTTTATGACGACGCAGGGTATCTACGGGCAGGCATCAGAACCGAGAAGGTCAAAAGCATTAGAATTCGTTGAAAACATCGCGGCACGGTGCTAGGCTGGCTGCAAGGGTGAACAGAGCAACTCTCTTGGCTTGGAGGATCTAGGAATGAAACAAAAAGGATATTCGGTCCTGATTTTTCTTTTGAGTATTGTTATCTTCCTCGGATGCAATGGAACTCCCGGCTCCGAAGGCGCTGTCCCAAGCTCGCTCCCAGACACAACGATTACCTCCTCACAAGACTGGGCGCCGGACATAGATCCGGAGTCCAGGTCGCGTCTACCCTTGAAGAGGCGGGAGGATCTGGATGAGGAGGGCAAGAAAGTTTACGACTTCCTTGTCGATCCGGAGGCTCAAACTCTGGCGGGTCTAACCGGTCCTAGAGGATTCTATCTTTACAGCCCTAAAGCCGGTCAGCACCTGAGCCAGGCCAATACATATTTGCGATTCGAGAGCGGTCTGGACCCTCAGGTCCGAGAATTGGCAATCCTGGTCATTGCCCGGGAGATGCAGAGTCAATTTGAATGGACCATGCATGAACCCGTAGCACGGGAAGTGGGGTTGGAGCCCGCGGCCATTGAGGTGGTGAGAGACAACAAAAGCCCGCAGAATCTGACGGAAAGGAACGCCTTGATCATCCGTTTCGGACGCGAGTTGGTGAGGGAACCCAAGCTCAGTTCCGAGACCTTCAGCCAGGTGGCCCAAGCATTTGGTGAGGAAGAACTGGTCACTCTGACGCTTCTCATGGGAAACTACATGAGGACGGCGCTTTTGCTCCGGGCTGTCGATATGCAACTCCCCGTCGATCGAGAGCCGCTTCTGCCCATGGGGGAATGATCAGCCGGGGGCAGCGCCATCGGTGCCAGACTCCTCGCAACTTGTTTGTTTTGCAGGAGTTCTTTTGGTCATTACGAGCGTGTCACCGATTCTGTTATTTATGAGAGGGAGTACTTAGGTGCCTTCGAGGGTGACGAATCGCGGGAGTCTCGCTTTATGTTTTGATCGGGTTCAAGACCCACGTAGTCAGAAAACCTGAGTTGGATTTCTTCCAGGGAGGATTCGGAACCGACGATGGTGATGTGGTCTCCCACATGCAGGCGTGTGTAGCCGTGGCAGATGAGTGAGGCGCGGTTTCTAAACACACTGAGGACCAGCGTATCCCCCGGAAGTTGCAGATCCCTGAGGGCTGTGCCTTGCAGGTTGGGATTGGAGACGACCAACTCGACGACGTCTTGTCCCGTTTCCATGCCCAGGAGTAGTGCCGCCGCCGCCGGCGAGCGGACGAAATGGTCGAGCAAGTTCACCATGGCCAGACCGGGGTCAAGAATGGTCGCTCCCAGAGCCCGGTAGCGTTCCCAATAAGAGCGGTCATGGGATCGCACGATGACACACTGTGTCCCGAATCGCTCGTAGGCGGCCTGACAGATCTCCAGATTCTCCTCGTCCCGCATCAAGGTAACAAAGGCCTGAGCCTTTCCTGCTCCCACTTTCTCCAGAGAAGCGGGGCTCAGATCCAGCATGGGGACGATCTCGATCTCTCGCTCTGGCACCTCCTCGATCGGTTCTGTTTTTAGGGTGAGCACATGGACCAGCCAGCCGTGGGCATGGAGCTGCCGGGCCAGTGCCAAAGACTGGCCCTCCAAACCAAAAATGAAGGCGACGGGTAGGCCGCGAAGATCGCGACGGCCGGCCCTCACGTGTGATTCGCCGGCCATGTGAAGGGCCCACTTGAAGAGCGGTGGTCCCACCAGTTGGTTGAGGATGATCACTGCGATCATCATGGCTGCAAAGGCCTCTCCCCACTCGGGGAACTCCACGGCCACCTCACGTGCCAGTCCCAGCCCGATTCCAGCCTGGGTCACGAAAGTCATCCAGCTGATGCGGTTAAGCCTCCAAGGGTCTCCAGCCGCCATGCCGCCGGCCACCGACCCCATAAAGATGCCGAGCAGGCGGACGGAGAAAAGCAGCAGGGCGATGTGCCAGGTCTGTAAGAGCGTGTCAAAGGCCAGCGATGCACCGACCAAAGTAAAGAAAGTGATGTAGACGGTCGGACCAACGAGATCGACGAGCCGCTGAAACTCGGTGCGGCTCGCGCTGAAATTGGTCACCACGAATCCCGCCACCATGCACACCAGGAGCGGCTCTAAGAATATTTCCACTGCCCACGAGTCGCGGGACAAGTGATGCAGGAAGGAAGAAAAAGGAAAGACCAGGTAGTTGCAGGCCAGCAGCAGAATGCCCTTGAAGACACCGTTTAGCGGGATGGGTGAAAGGAGGGCGATGATTTTTCCCAGAATCACTCCCAGACCTGCAGCCATGACAATCTCTGCCACAACCAAAAGGACCAGGCTAAACTGGAGGCCCAACTGGCCCAGGAGTGCATCAGCGATCGAGGAACTGATGGTAAAGAGGATGATGACGACCACGTCCATGGTGACCGTCACTCCCAGCACCATGCGCGTGAAGGGCCCGCTCGCTCGCAGTTCATTGATGACGGCTATGGCCGACGAAGGTGAACGGGCCACCATAATTGCGGCTGCCATCAGAGCTATGCCGAGACGTGCCGGTGCCGGCAGCGTTGCCATGAAGGGAATCGCACCGGCCAGCATATAGACAGCCAGGGTCGACAGTGTGTAGGTGGACACCACCAGCCCCAGCGTCACCCAGCGGATGGTGCGAAAACGGCTCTTGAATTCAGGCAAGTAAAGATGCGCTCCCGCGGCAAAGCCAATGAATCCCAGAGCGATCTGGTCAAGAAAATGCACTCTCTCCAGAGATCCGGTACTAACGACTTGCAAGACATGGGGGCCCGCCAGGATGCCGGTGAGCAGGAAGCCCGTCACCAGTGGGAAGTGAATGCGGGTAAAGAAAGTTCCGATCTGGCGGGAAGCAAGGGCGATCAGGCCGAAGACCAGAAGGGCAGCCACAAGCTGCGTATCCAGATGCATACATTAAGTTTATCGGATTGGGTCGATGCTCGGGGGGGGGCGCCGACCCAGGGCGGCGAGTGGCAGGGTGGATGATTGGGTCGCTGCAGTAGAGAATTTAGGTATAGTCCGGGCTAGATGTTTCTACCCGACCGGGTAGAACTGCAAGGATCGGGAAGAGTCCGTCAGCCCCATTTCTGCGGCGGTATCGAAGAAAGTTTGTAAGCCCCGCAGATTGTCTTGATCGAGGGAGTAATTCAGATTTTCCAGGATGTATTCGCGTATTTCCCCAGCTGCAACCCCAAGTTTCTTCGAATAGACCGAGGCAATCGGATCGATTTCCTGCAGCCCCTGCTTCCTGGATTGATAAAAGATTTGTGCTTGTTCTCCCAGATCGGCAGCCGATCGGACAGCCCAGACGGCAAACACAAAGGGCAGGCCGGTGAAGCGATTCCACTCGGCTGCCAGATCGTAAACATTCAGGGAATCTCGACGCACCTTAAGTGCTGGATTTCCAATGATTAAGGCCGCGTCGTGGAACTCGAGCATCTGTTCAGGATCAGGGGATGTCTCATGATAAGTCACCGAATCCAGACCGTGGAATTTGCCCAGAAGGATCTTGAGAAGGGCCACCGAGGTACGGCTCGAGCTGTCGACGGCGACGCTGGAGACTTCCGTAAGGGGTTTTTTGCTGACAAATAAGACACTTTTCACCTCCCGCTTGGAGGCGATGGCGATGTCGGGAAGCACCGATAATCCCGGGATCCTTTGATATTCGATCACCGGAATCAATCCGACGTCAGCCTCCCCCGTGGACAGGTGTCTGGCGCACTGAGAAGGGACGTCAAACAGGATGTCAAAAGCGTCCTGATAGGGGCCGTTGAGAAAGCCCCATCCCAGGGGTACGGAATTGAGATACTCGATAAAGGAGACCCTGAGTTTCTTCCTAGACACAACGAGGTGATGATATCAGACCACAGACCACAGACCGGAAGTCAGAATCCAGAAGTCGATAAGTTTAGTGCCTCTATCCAGGTCTGCGGTCAGGTGATCAGGTTCTCAGCCGGTCTGCGGTCTGTGGTCTTCGTAGTTTTTTCAACTCAAACGTAATAGATAGTGAGATGGACGAAGAAGCCTATCATTGCCTGGCGCTGAGTCTGGTTCCCGGTCTGGGTACCAGGAGGATCCATTCGCTCGTGAAGGCCTGTGGATCACCGGCCAATGTGTTCCGGCTTTCGCCTGCTCAGCTGGCCCGGTTTCCACTCTCTGAGGAAGCCAGAGCCTACATCGCCAGCGGATGTGCCCTTCGAGCAGGAGAAGAGGTCGTTGGGCAGGCCGAGAAGCAGGGGATCCGGATCCTGTCCGTTCTCGATGACGAGTACCCACACCAGTTGAAGGAGATCTTCGACCCACCTCTGGTGCTCTATTGTCTTGGCAATCTTTCCGTACTGCGGCGTCCTGCTATCGCCGTGGTGGGTTCGCGCCGCTGTTCCCTGTATGGAAAAGATGTAGCCGAAAAGATCACCCGTGAGCTGTCTTCGCTGGGAATATGTATTGTCAGTGGTTTGGCTCGGGGAATTGATGCGCAGGCCCACAGGGGAGCCCTGGAGAGTGGAGGAACGAGCGTCGCCGTTTTGGGAAGTGGCGTTGATGTCATCTACCCTCGGGAGAATCGCCGGCTCTACCATCGGATCTGCGAGCAGGGATGCGTCATCAGTGAGTTTATGTGCGGCAGCTTTCCGGCACCCCAAAATTTCCCCATCCGTAACCGGGTGATCAGTGGATTGTGTTATGGAACGGTCATTGTCGAAGCAGCGGAGCTCTCTGGCTCATTGATCACGGCGCGGCTCACGCTGGAGCAAGATCGGGAGCTGTGGGCGGTCCCCGGAAACATCACCAGTCAGGGAAGCTATGGTCCAAATGCCTTGATCAAACAGGGTGCGAAGATTCTTCGCGACATCCAGGATGTTCTGGAAGAACTGCCACCCTATGTTCTAGACTTGCTGAGTGAGCCGCAAGCTTCGCTGCCAGGTTCCGCAGAATCTCTGACCCGGGACGAAGAAAAAATTGTAACCCTTTTGGCTTCAGATGCGTCTTTGCATATTGATCAGCTTCTGAACCGATCGGAACTCAGTCTCCCTCAGTTGAACGAGGTTTTGTTGCAGCTGGAAATGAAAGGACTCATCCGTCAACTACCGGGACGCCAGTTCAGCCGAAAAGTCCGTTAGATTGAGAGTTTAGAGTTGTGAATGGAGAATTCAACCGGTCAGCAGGGTCAGAGCGGTCAGCTAGTTGTTGTCAGTTGTCAGCTGGAGTGCTGTCAGTTGTCTGTGGTACTGATCACCTTTGTTCGAAATAACAAAGGGGTATGCTATTTTGGTAAAGTGAGCTTGAGACAAATAGGGTAAAGGAGAAGTAGAACGGCTATGCCCAAAGCGATGGTCATCGTTGAGTCGCCCGCTAAGGCGAGAACGATTGAGAAGTACCTGGGAAAAAACTATAAGGTGTGTGCCTCAGTGGGTCACATCAAGGATCTGCCCAAAAAAAACCTGGGTGTGGATATCAAGAATGATTTTCGTCCCACCTATGAAATTATTTCCGGGAAAGCCAAGATTGTTCATGACTTGAAAAAACAAGCCGAAAAGGCAACAGAAATCTATCTGGCAACGGATCCCGATCGCGAAGGGGAGGCCATTTGCCAACACCTGGCTGAGGAATTAAATGGCGGTGCCGACCACAAGGTCTACCGCGTTCAGTTCAACGAAATCACGAAAAGCGCGATCTTGCGTGCCTTCGAGAACCCCTCCACCATCGATCAGAATAAGGTAAGCGCCCAGCAAGCCCGCCGCATTCTCGATCGACTCGTCGGTTACAAGGTGAGCCCCCTGTTGTGGCAAAAGGTGCGCAGAGGGTTGTCTGCAGGCCGGGTCCAGACGGTAGCCCTGCGCATGATTGTGGAGCGGGAACAGGAAATTCGAGCCTTTGTATCGGAGGAATACTGGAGATTTACGGCCAACCTCAAGGCCAAGAATCCGCCTGCTTTTGAAGCGGGCGCGGTCAAGCACAAGGGGAAGAAGTTCAAAATTTCCAATCAGGAGGAAGCGGATCAGCTCATGAAGGAGCTGCGTTCAGCGGATTTCGTGGTTTCCGAGGTGAAGAAAAAGAAAAGGAAGCGCAATCCGGTTCCTCCCTTCATTACCAGTAAGCTTCAGCAGGAGGCCTCTCGAAAACTGAGGTTTTCCGTAAAGAAATGCATGGTAGTGGCCCAGCGCCTCTATGAGGGAGTGGAACTCGGGGATGAGGGAAGTGTGGGCTTGATTACTTATATGCGCAGCGATTCCACACGCGTTGCTGCTTCTGCTTTGACCGAACTCCGTGAATATGTGCAGACCACCTACGGAGAGGACTATTTGCCTCCCAAACCGGTCGTCTATAAGAGCAGAAAGGGAGC
>JACZQQ010000014.1 GCA_022545645.1 Acidobacteriota bacterium
TTGTCTGTCCTCGCTGGCGGAACAAGGCGACCAAAATATGTTGCCCCTCACTGTTTTGCGACGCTCTCGATGTTGCAGAGGCACAGCGTATATATTTATCCGAAGAACGGATCCATCCATTCTCCCTACCATAAAGTTTAATAACTTCTAGGATCTTAAGGGCTCAGCAGCTTTATTCCTGGATTCTACAGCGTGTTGCGGTCCTGAGTTTCCTTAGGCTCTCTTTTCCCGATTTCTTATTCATCCCGACCGGTGTGAAAACCGGTGGGACTTCTTGTTGCTTTTTCCACATTTTCCCACGGTTTCGTACAACTTGGTACAAGAACTAAAATATTGAAAATGCAGGGTTTCTGGGTGTTTTCAATAGTTTAGGAAACCCCCTGTAAGGGATTAGGAACCCCCAGCTCTATCCTCTCAGCTACAGGCGCACGAACGGGATAAGTGCAGCAAGACAAACGTATTCGTGCTACTGGTGTCTTATAGGAAGCCGCGAACTTGTTTGCGGTCTGCTGTTCCGCTAAACTTCCAGGGTAGGGGCGAGCCGGTGGCTCGCCCGAACGGCGACAGGGGTGCCTCAGCCACGGAAATCGAGCCATCCCTTTCGGTTCGGGTCAGCCACCGGCTGACCCCTGCGGTGCTTATCAGGATCGAAAAGGAGAGTTCATGTCGCTTGCAGAAATTGCTGATGTTCGATTGGAAGGGGGAGGGGTCATGTTCCAGTATCTTCTTCTTCAGCTGGAATGGGAGGCCGAGAAAAGAACCATCGTTCGGGGTTTGAACTACCAGCCCTATGCGGGCAAGATTGAGGAGCAAATCGTGAAGTCGGCACGGGAAGAACTGGGAGAGAATGGCTTCTTTGAAAAGGGTGGTGATTTGCA
Source organism: Acidobacteriota bacterium (assembly GCA_022545645.1). Classification (GTDB taxonomy): domain Bacteria; phylum Acidobacteriota; class UBA6911; order RPQK01; family JADFOI01; genus JADFOI01. Next base: position 879 of record JACZQQ010000014.1, read on the forward strand.
GATCGGGGGCGGGGGAAGCGTCGCCTTTAACCTGTACTATGAGAACATCACCTTGTTCGGGTCCAACCCGACCTATGGAATGGAAGAGGATCGAGAAGCGGTAGCGAAGATGATCGAAAATGCTTATCCAGAGCATGAGGTGTCCTGGTATGGCCCCGAACCTCCTGACTCCAGTCCCGAACCTCCTGACTCCAATTCTAAAGAGTGAAAGAACCATGGCTGTTGATGCTTTTAAAGACGCTTCAACCATCAAACGAACGGACCAGCGCAAGCGCAAACCCGTTGTGATTGCCGTCATCAATGATGCCTGTACCGGCTGTGCCGGCTCCCCTGCCTGTGTGGATTACTGTCCCATCGGAAACTGCATGATCTGGGTGCCGGATGAAGAGCATCCTCCCTTTGGGCGAATCGAAGTGGATGCCCTGCTGTGCATTGGTTGCAAGCTTTGCATCAGTAAGGGGCCGGAGGGAACCTTTTTGGAGGGCTGTCCCTGGGATGCGATCGATATGGTCTCGACCAAGGACTACGAGGCGGTATTAGGTCCCTTACCGTACTGATAAGCGGGCTTCGCCCGCGTTCCAGGATCCAAGTTCCAAGTTCCAGCTGTCTGCGGTCTGTGGTTAGGGGGTCAGGGGGTCAGAGCGCGCTTCCTGTATTCTGCTCTCGATCGCCTGGTAAGTCAGGGTCGCCTGTCTCCGCAGGTCGTCGTCAAAAAGGGGATTCTCTGAAACGGCGTCGACCAGGTCGAGTTCTGCAGTACCCCCGATCAGGGCAAGAGCTCTCAGGGATTCCCAGACATGCTCCGGCTCGCTGTCAGGGGCAAGCATGGCTCGCAATTCGTTTAGCCCTTCGTCGTCGCCAAATCGGACCAGTGACAAGGCCGCATTTCGCCTGACCAGAACTTCGTCATCACTGAGCATCTGAAGGAGAGTGTTATGGAACAGCTCGGAAGTGGAATCCTGCCCCATCACCCAGGCTGCGGTCACTCGCACCTGTGGACCCGAGTGCTCTGAGAGCTGGGCAACGGTCTCGTACCACTGGGCGACTTTGGGATCACCCCGTTCCATGCGTTCAGCAATCTGGGACAGCCCATGCTGAACCCGCCGAGACTTGTCTGGATCGGTTAGGAATTGGGTGAGTTCCTCATCCTGGAGGGGGCGTCCAAACCAGGTTCCCTGCCAAAAGTAAAAGGGAACGACCACACAGGCCACCAGGGCCAGCAAAACGAGCGCAGTTTGAAGGGGCCCAATTCGTCCCGCCATGAGAGTCCATTACAGCTGACAAGTGTTAACCAAAATTCAAAATCTCAAATTTAAGATTCCAAACCTGGAACCTGGAACGCGTGGGAAGCGCGCTGGCGCGCTTCCTGAGCTCCTGCTCTATCCTTCGAAGCTGAACTCGATCTCCTGGCTTTCCTGGGGGGCAACGGTGACTTGCTGCTCCTGGGTGCCGTATTTCTCGTGCCAGACCTGAAGGGTGTAGTCTCCCGGAGGCAGGTTCTTTAATTCAAAGGATCCATCCTCTCCGGTCACCGCAAAATAGGGGTGAGAGACCACTCCCACGTAGGCTTTCATCCAGGGATGAATGTTGCACTTGACCGGAATCATGACTTCCTGGCGTGGGAAGGATCGGGTCATCTCCTGACCCGAAGATTGAGAAATGTTCCACTCCCGGTTCTGCTGCGGCAGGGGGTGAATATTGTGGGTGGTGGGATCACCGTTGGTGATCTTGATCTCCTGACCTCTCTGAACTCCGAAGACGTGGGGCAGGTAACGACAACCATCCTGAGCCAGCGTCACGGGCTCCGAAGGAGTCTCGAAACTGTACTGTTCCAATCCCTCCTTCACCCAGACAAAGGCATTTTTCAGGGTGCCATTGTCGTTGACGATCACTTCCTGGGAATAAACGGGACCGTCGTGCTTGGCTTCACAGTCAGGTTCTGCGCCCATACGAATCCGGGCCATTTGAGGAGCTTCGCCCTGGAAATTCACTTTTCCGGAAACCGCTCCCGCCTGGGAGAGATCGGGAGCAACTCCTTGAGACGCCTCCTCCGTAGGAGGAGCCTGGTCGGAGGCCTCCTCCGTAGGGGGGGCTCCTCCACCGCAGGCAAGGGGAACAGAGACCAAAAATAAAACCAGTCCTAGGTGAAATTTATGATGCAACATATTTCTTTCCTTTCTCAAAAAACAGTTAGCGGATGGGTGGTTCCATCCTATCGTCTTCCGGTTAGCCGACGTTGCTCCGCCGCCGAGTACTGGAACATGTATCGCACCATGAGTTTGGCATGATCCTGGTCGTAGTTTCTCAGGCTGGGCACGTCGGCCAGAGCAAAGACCCAACGCTGTCCCTCCTGACGGAACAGCCCCGAAGGCATGTTGGTTCCGGGTCGAATGATTTCGGGGTGGACGATCCAGCGTTCCGTCCAGTCGGGTTTCAGGCGCTCGGGGATTAACAAGAAATTCGGAGCCGTGGCATCCCGGTCTGTCACCGGGTCTCCCGTAGCATGACACCTCAAGCAGGGAGCGGCGGTGTGGGTGAAGAGCTCTCGGGCCAGGGTCAGTTCTCGAGAAGACAAGGGCTGAAGCACAGGTGCTGTGTAGGGGATCGACTGTTTGGAAAGAGCGGCAAAGAAGCGGACCAGCTGCTGAATTTCTTCATCGGATAGATCGAAGGTGGGCATGCGCGCTTGAAGATAACTGCGGACGCCATTGCGGTTCAGGTTGTTCTCTTCCAGAGCCGGATTTTTCAGGAAGCGGGCCAGCCAGTTGGGATCCACACGGGCTCCCTCACCCACCAGGCTGGGAGGAAGCTGTTCTCGCCAGTCCGGATCCTGGTACAGAGGCAGCTCTTCCAGCACGGTTGCTTCCTGACCTGGGGTGAACTGATGACAGCCCACGCAGTTGTATTTTCTGACCAACCACCAGCCCTTTTGAATCTCTTTGCGCTGGTCGGATGGTTGGAAGAAAGCAGTTTCAGGGAACTTGGAGTCCACGCTACCCAACAGAAAAGTCGTTAACTGAGTGATCTCCTCGGGGCTTAGATCAAAATTGGGCATTTTCAAGCGTTCCAAGGGCTCCTTCAACTTGCCCTCATCGAAGATTTCCGGGTTTGCCAATTTGCGCTCGAAGAAACCCTTCAGGTTATACCAGTCGTCGTGTTTGGCCTGAGAGGTCAAGAGCCCGAAATCCAGCCGTTCGATCGGCTTGCTGCCCTCCTTGGTCAAGTCGGTGCCAAGTTTTCCCTCATTTTCAAACCCACTGATCTCGTGGCAGCTGGCACAACCGAAGTTCTGCACCAGGGATCGACCCTCTTCCCTCAGGTCCGGGTCATCCAGATAGGGAGCCGGGGCATATTCGGCATCTTCATGGGCTTGCGTCATCAGATAGCTGGCGATATCCCTGGCCTCTTCCTGGTCCAAGCGCAAGCGGGGCATGACGGTGGGCTGCTGAACCTGGAGGAGATGATCACCCAGAGGGCACTGGTTGTGCTCGAGATCGAATTCGAAGGGAAGTCCCTGGCTGGCGTAATCTTCAGGAGTGATCTCTCTCTCGTGGATCGGGCAGTAGGGAAGGGTCCGCTCCTTGGGATTATGAATCCACCGCACCAGATAGTCATAGTTGGCCTTCTCGCCCACGCGGCTAAGATTGGCGGCGAAGGTGCCTCCTGTGGCCTCCTCTCCCTCGCCCATCGAGTGACAGGCCATACAACCTCGGGTTTCAAAAAGAGTTTTCCCCTGAACAGGATCTCCCGAGGGCTGCCGGGGCAACTCGGCCTCAATGCCCGACTGCCAGATAAAAGCCGAAATGGCCCGGACTTGATCCTCCTCCAGCCGAAAACGAGGCATCTTGGTGGTGGGTCGAAAGTCGTGAGGATTCTGAATCCACTCCGGGATCCACTCCTTCTTCAGCTTGACGCGCACTTCCTTCAAGTTTGGACCTACCCGTTTGAACGCCATCATCAAGCCGGCTTCCCTGGCCTGCAGGTGTGCAAACTCGGTATCGATGCCGGCGATGCTCATGGTGAGGGCATCGGCTTCGGCATAAAGTCGCTCCGCTTCTTGGTTGGTCTGGGCCCGGTCGGCGGTTCCGATCGTTCGCTCGATCTGCAGCTGAGTCTCGTTTTTGCTGGTGAGGAGATCGATGAGGGCTCTCTGGGTTTCCCGAAGCTGTTGGGGTTCCGGGTCAAAGCCTTCACGAGCGTGACAGCCCATACAACCCTCGTAATAAATCTGTTTTCCCGCATCCAAAGTAGGGGAGACTTCCAGATACCGGTCCGCTTCGTGACACTGCAGACAACCCGCCTCGGAATTCTCAGTGGGATAAAGTGGCCACAGCCAGTGCTTGTAGCGGCCATGAGCCTCGATGGTGCCCACGGTGGCGACGCCGTTTCCATTGTGACAGGGGGTACAACCGAAACTCTCGGGGTCGTGGATTTGCAACAGTCGAGGGTTTGGGTGGCTGATAAAAAGGCTGCCTCCTCCCATGGCTTCCGCGGTGAGCAAAACGGGCTCCTGGGTTCCCACATGACACGATTCGCACCGATCGACCAGCCCCAGTTCGGGATTGTGAATTTGTTTGATCTCAATCCTGAAGTTGTCCAGGCCGCTGATTAGGCCGTCCACTTGGGTCTCGGTGAGGCTGGTCAGACGAGCGTTCATGTAAGCATCCATTTCGCGTCGCCGTCGGGTGGGTTCTCTCAAAAGCTCCACCTTATTCCCCTGGAGCTCGCCTTGCCGAGCCTTGAGGGAATTGAATTCCTCTTCCATCTGCTCGTAGGTGTACTCGTCGGTCTCAGTATTGCCGTCCCCGTCGGGGATCTCCAGCAAATAGGGACCTTCTCTCAATGTCTCCAGCTCTTTCTCCAAGCCTTCTTTTTGGGCATCACTCGCTGTCTCGAGTAAATAAATGGCTGCCTGCAGGCGACTCCGCTCAGTGGTAAAGGTTTTGCTGATGGCCGCCAGTTGCCGTCTCACCAGGCCCTCTTCGGTTTCGATCTCAGCCAGTTCGGGCGCAATCTCTCTTTCAGCTTCCTCGACTGCCTGGCGGAGCTCCTGGTAGCCTGGCAAAGCCTGAATGGCCTGCACTTCCTCACCTCGTCTGGGCTTCAGGTCGATGAGCACCTCTCGGTAACTCTCAACAAACTCCCTTTGGTAGGAAATCCAAGGACGAAGACCCCAGACTTCTTCGTACAGTGCCCACACCAGGCTCAGGATGAGCAGCAGCGAAAATATCGCTGTGACGGTAGCCAAAGAGGACTTGGCAATGGGGTCCTCCTTGGGAACGGGTCGTTCGTCAAGTTTAGGTGTTCGCCACCAGGAGAGAAGACGTTGTACTAGATTGCTCATATGTTGAACCAGGGAGTGACCATGACGTACTTAATCCGGAAAACCAGACGAAGGATTATTTTTACCGGAAGTGCCCACATGACCAGTAGAAAAGTTTGTAGCGTCAGGTATTGCACAAGAGTCATTTGCTGGAAAATTTTCCGATTAAAATCGTTCCACACGAAGAGTTTGTGGGTGAGCCATCCAAAAACGACAAAATAGAGCCCTACTGCAGCAGCGCCGAAAAGACCCACCCAAGGTTGGTTGACAATGCCGAATATCTCGTTGAGGTCCCGGTTGACCTCAAAGACCAGGCGGTGGTGATCCCAGGTTTGACCGGGCCAGAACCACATCCACCCCGGACCTCGGATGAAGGTGCCGATAAACACCATGGACAACCAGAGGACGAAGAATCCAAACAAGAAAGTGAGAATAGCGAACTTGCGCTGGCGAAAGGTGTAATAGCCGTTTCCCAGGGGGTTGGTGTCCACATAGGGAATAATGATCAGACCGAGAAGAATGAAAGTGGGCATCACCACACCGGCAATCCAGGGGTCGAAATAAACCAGCATCTCCTGAAGACCCAGGAAATACCAGGGAGCCTTGGCCGGATTCATGGTGAGGTTGGGATTGGCCGGTTCCTCCAGTGGCGCGTTCAGGGTGATCGACCAGATCATCAGGATCACCGTGACAATGATGGCGGCCAGAAACTCGACTCTCAGAAGGTGGGGCCAAACATAGAGCTTTTGCGACCAACCTTCTCGATAGGGTTCAACTTTTCGGTGGTGTGTCTTGGCCAGCTCCGGATCTTTCGACAGGCGTTCAATCAGGCGGTCGTTAGCCAGGGCCTGGCGGAAGCCGTACCAGGTAAAGAAGGGAACCAAGAATAACATGGCGACGATCGGAACATTGTCCGGCGCCGAAACAATTTCCCAGAGTTGTCCCCAATCCATTCTTTTTTGTAACCTCCTCCCCGACTACTTACGGGGAAACTTCATTTCCGATTCCAACATGACCGGGGCCGGGCCCGAAATGCTTCCATCTTTGCGGACACGCCAGAAATGCACAGTCAGAAAAACCGCGAGGATGAGGGGAATGGCTATGCAGTGCCAGATATAGGCGCGCAGCAAGGCATTGGCGTCCACGATGGATCCCCCCAAAAGTGCAAAGCGCACGTCGTTGTATGCAGTCATTCCCAGTAAAGAGCCGAAGGGGCCTTCATGCCCCAGGAGTGGGGTGGCCCGAGCCATATTGGTTCCCACCGTTACCGCCCAGAAGCCCAACTGATCATCCGGAAGCAGGTAGCCCGTGAAGGAAAGCAGCAGGGTCAATACCAGTAAGATTACGCCTATACTCCAGTTGAATTCTCTCGGAGTCTTGTAAGAACCGGTCAAGAAGACGCGAAACATGTGCAGCCAGACGGTGATGATCATCAAATGGGCTCCCCACCGGTGCATGTTGCGCAGCAGGCCTCCAAAGGGAACATCGTTGTGAAGGTACATGATGTCCAGATAGGCCTGGCCCTTGGTGGGGTGATAGTAAAACATGAGAAAAACGCCGGTAATGGTCAAAACGATAAAAAGATACAGCGTGATCCCACCCATTCCCCAGGTAAAACCAAAACGGATGGCATCGCGATTCACCTTGGCGGGCTGCAGATGCAAGAAGACGTTGGTCAACACCGCCAGCGCCCGGTTGCGGGGCGTCTCATCCAGCTTGTGGCGGAAGACGGATTTCCAGACTTGGGTCCGCTTGTAGTCTTTGGCGGCCCGAAGGTCTTTTTTGCCTTTGGCGATGAAAGGACTCAACCCTTTTTTGAGACGGTCTATCAGGGAAGTGGGCCTCTGTGAGCCGCTTTCGTCTGATTCGGGTTCCGGTGTCACGCTTTTTTCGTCGTCATTCATGGGTCAATTGTGTATGGTATTCCTGGGACGAGACACTGACTTAAACACCCGTTAAAAAAGAACCTTCGTCATCGAAATGGCAGGGTGCTCCCGGGGGGCATTGGTAGAGCTGACTGGCATCGACCACGATCTGTCCCTCGGCATCGAGTTCCACCCTGGCCCGGTCCATGGGCCGTGGTGCAGGTCCTTCAAAATTAATCCCTTCGCTGTCATACCCGCTGCCATGGCAGGGGCATTTAAATTTGTTTTCGCCCTCCACCCAATCGGGAGTGCAGCCCAGATGGGTGCACTTGGCGTAGATGACGAAAATTCCCTGGGCGTTGCGAACCACCCAAATCCGGTGTTTCTGCTGAAATCGGGTATCGACCCCATAACCGAAATCCGAAGGAGGGCCGATTCGAAACCGGGTCTTGGGTTCGAAAAGCGTCCGAGGAAAGAAAAAACGCATGGCCATCAGTAGATTGGTGCCGATAAAACCGAAGACACAGAGCCAGGCAAACTTGCGCCTGCGCATGAGTTGTTTTTCACTCGGTCCCTGGGGGCTTTCACTGCCCTCTTGAGCCGGGTCTTCTCGTTGAACCTTGTCTTCTTGGCCCGTATCTTCTGCCATAACTACTTCTCTCGGATGGCGTCTTGCCTGTTCCTGGGATGACCTCCTCTGAGGTCATCGAATGACTTAAAAACTATTGAGGCGTAAAACATACAGTTTGCCCCGGAAGTCTGTCAAGATTTTCCTCTACCTGGTTTCCTCTCCAGAGCTAATGACTACTTGTCCTGTCGGAAGGTGACAAAGAGGATCGTTGACATAATCGTAAGCGGGGGAATCAAGAGCACCACAATCCCCAGGTTGATGGCCTGAACGGCACTCTGCACCTGACCCTCCAAGGCACTCCTGCACATGGCGCAGCCCTGGGCTGCCGCCGGGGAGGAGAAGAACAAAAAGAGAAGAGAAGAAAAAAGCGAAGTTTTCATTTTTCGAGTCATCTTCGAAGTTCCAGAAGCCTCAAACTGTCAGGGAAGAAAATAAACAATAAGATGATGCAGATCACCAGAGCCGGGATGAGGGTCAGCGTGAGGCTCAACTTTTCAAAGCGCAGATGCATGAAATAAGCTACGATCAAGGCCGTCTTGAGCAGCGAAAAGCTGATCAGCAGGGTCAGCATCAGACCCACTGATAGGGCCATATAGGCCAGGATCACTTCCGCGATGGTCAACACCAACAACCCGCTCCAAACCGTGAGGTAAAGCCGGGTGCTATGAGTTCCAGGTAATGCTTCCATAGTTCTATTCCCTTAAAGCGTGCAGGACAGCAGGTAGACCATGGGGAAAATGAACATCCACACCAGGTCCACGAAATGCCAGTAAAGGCCGCTGATTTCCACGTCTTCGGCAGAAAACTTTCCCTTAGCGAACCCCCAGGCAATCGTTCCCAGGTAGATCACTCCCCCCGTGACGTGGGTCATGTGAAGACCGGTTAAGGTGAAAAAAGTGGCGCCAAAAAGCGGGACGTCCCAGGGATTCCCAAAGGGCGTCACGCCTTCGTGGAGCAGTCCCAGCCACTCATTGGTGTGCAGGATGATAAAGAGCAGCCCTCCCGAAATCGTAGCCAGAAGCCAACCTACGGTTCGTTTGACCCGCGCTTTCTTGGCACTCTCCACCGCCATGACCATGGTCAAGGAGCTGGAGAGCAGACAGAACGTCATCACCGTGGCCAGGAAAATGCTGGATCCTTCAAAGGGTCTGGGCCAGTTTTCAGTGGAAATCCGCACATAACTGTAAGCGATCACCAGAGCCGAAAAAGTCAGCGTATCGGAGACGAGAAAAAGCCACATCCCCAGTTTATTTGAGCTTATGGCGAAAGGAGATCCTCCGCCCCCCCAGGCAGAGAGCCTGGTTGCACTCACCGTGTCAGCCATTCATTACCTCCCGATCAGAAGCAGAAGAAAGAGATAGATCCATAGTCCGTCCATAAAGTGCCAGTAGAGCGCGGTCACACCCAGGGCAGTGGCTCCGAGCCCACCCGAGTTCCTTCGCCACACTCTCCAGGAAAGGTACAGAAGGGCCATCACACCCCCGAGCAGGTGGACAGCGTGAGTTCCCGTCAACAGATAGAAAAAAGAGCTACTGGGATTGGTATTGAGATAGACCCCACCCGCCACCAGTTCCTGCCAGGCCAGTATCTGCCCTATCAGAAAAATCATCCCCAGGCCGGTGGTGGCCCACCACCAGCCCTGAAAACGGGCTTGAACCTGACGCCAGCGGCGAGCCTTTTCCAGAGTGAAACTGCTGGCCAGCAAAACCATCGAATTGAGCCACAGGATCCCCGGGACAGCGGTCGCTTGCCAGTCGTCGGAGAGGCCCTTGCGCACGACATAGGCACTGGTGAAGGCGGCAAACAACATGAGGATGGCGGCCAGACCCAGCATCATGCCGGTATAGTAGCGCCGGTCGGGTAAGGACTTAGGGCGCCCAGCCCCATGGCCTCCATCTCCGCCAGAACCCCCTTGATCGAAACCGTCACCTGATCCTCCAGGGGATTGGGCCTTGGGTTTGGGGAGTGAAGGGGCAATCGTGGCCATGGCTTAGCTCTCGGCTGTTTTCGGGGCGGTCTGCATCGAATAGTCGAGGGGTTCGCCCGGCACGCTGTATTCGTAAGCTCCACGATAAACTACTGGCAATTTCCCGGCAAAGTTGTCATGGGGTGGGGGCGAGGGGATCTCCCATTCGAGGGTGGTCGCTTGCCAGGGATTGATCTCCGCCTTTTTGCCTTTGAAAAGGCTCCAGAAAAAGTTGATGAGAAAAATCAGCTGGGAAGCGATGGTGATGAAGGCTGCGATGGTAATGAAGAGGTGAATCGAGGCCAGGGGCTCCAGAAAATCAAAACCGGTCAGCTCAGCATAACGGCGTGGGTTACCCGCCATGCCCAGAAAATGCATGGGCGTAAAGATGGCGTAGACGCCGACGAAGGTGAACCCGAAGTGCACCTTTCCCCAGAACTCACTCATCTGCCGGCCGAACATCTTGGAAAACCAATAATAGGTACCTCCAAAGATTCCAAAAATGGCGGCTACACCCATAATGATGTGAAAATGGGCCACCACAAAGTAGGTGTCGTGCAGATAGATATCGGTTGAAGGTTGATTCAAGAACAGGCCACTGACCCCACCCGTGACAAACAGAGAGACAAAACCGACGGCAAAGAGCATGGGGGTGGTCAGGCGAACGTTGCCACGCCACAACGTTCCCAGCCAGTTGAAGGTCTTGATGGCGGAGGGGACGGCAATGACGGTCGTCAACAGTGAGAAAAAGATAGCCGTGTAGGGACTCATCCCACTCATGAACATGTGGTGTCCCCACACCATAAAGCCCAGTATGCCGATGCCAAACAGAGCGTAAACCATGGCCCGGTATCCGAAAATCGGTTTGCGTGAGAAGGTGGAGAGAAGCTGGGAAGTGACCCCCATACCGGGAAGAATGGCGATATAGACCTCGGGATGGCCGAAGAACCAGAACAGATGCTGCCAGAGCAAGGGAGATCCCCCCTTGTGGTCGATGATCTGATCACTGACGACCAGGCCACCGGGGATGAAGAAACTGGTTCCCGCCGATCGGTCCATCAGCAACAAAATGCCGGCGGCCAACAACACCCCAAAGGCCAGCAGGCCCAGGATGGCAGTCACAAACCAGGACCAGACGGTCAGGGGCATCCGCATGAGGGTCATTCCCTCGGTTCGCATGTCAATGGTGGTGGTGATGAAGTTCAAGGCTCCCAGCAAGGCGGCCACGCAAAAAATGGCAATGCTCACGATCCACAAGGTCTGGCCCGTCCCCAACCCGGGACCGGCGATTTCTCCCAACGCACTCAGGGGCGGATAAGCCGTCCATCCCGAGATGGGAGCCCCTCCAGTCACGAAAAATGCGGCCAGCAAAACCACCAGGGCCACAAAAGTAAACCAGAAGGAGAGCATGTTCAGGTTCGGGAAGGCCATATCGTCGGCCCCGATCTGGATGGGCAGAAAATAGTTTCCAAACCCACCCTGGGGAGCCGTGGTCAAGACAAAGAAAACCATGAGGGTCCCGTGCATGGTTAAGAAGGAAAGATAAAATTCCGGCGTCATCACGCCGCCGGGAGCTCCCACCGGGAAAAAAGTTTCCAGCAAAGGAATTTCCGTGCCCGGCCAGACCAGGTTGAAACGAATGAAAATCGACAGGATCATCCCCAGCAAAACCGAGAATAGGGCTAAGAAAAAATATTGAATGCCGATCACCTTGTGATCTGTGCTAAAAATCCACTTTCGAATGAAGCCTGTGGGGGCTTCATGGACGGCATGGCTGGTCAGGGCGGCATCTGCCATGTTCACCTTCTCCTTCTCAAAATTCAGACTGGTCTTCCAGCCAGTCGGCGTAACCTTGATCCGACAGCACGTCAAGGAAGCTCCTCATGCGATGATGACCCATGCCACACAGCTCAGAGCAGGCGATCTCATACTTTCCCGTCTTGGTGGCCGTGAATCGAAGGGGAATCATCATTCCCGGTACCGTGTCCTGCTTGAGCCGCAACTCTCGCACCGAAAAGTTGTGGGTGACGTCTTTGGAGCGCAGGATCAATTCAATGGGACGGTTCACCGGAATTGCCATGGTGGGGACGACCAGGTCATCCTCCCCGGTTGGATCTTGCGGGTCTAACCCCAGGGGGTTTCCTGCCGCATCGTCGATCAGCTCCGGCCGGACAATCCCAAACTGCCCGTCGGGCCCGGGATAACGGATGTTCCAGGCGAATTGCTGTGCGGTGACTTCAATTTGAATGGCATCCTCGGGGGCAGCATGAACGTACACATCGAGCCAGACCCCATATCCCATAGAAACCATTACAAAAAACAACACCGTGGTGGCCGCAGTCCAGGCCCATTCCATTTTGTTGCTTCCGTGGTAGTAGTAAGCGGTCTGGCCCGGCCGTTCCCGATATCGGAACACCAGATATCCCAGGGCCACCTGGGCCAGGATAAAGACCACTCCGGTCACCATCAGGGTGTTGAAAAACTGTGCGTCTACAATAGCCCCGTGAACCGAAGCGGTTTCGGGAAACCACTGTCCGCTCGCCAGTTCAAGCATCTCAGGGACGAGGTCGGTAAACAGAATCACAGTGATTAGGGTAAAAATCCAAATGGTGATTGCCAGTAACATGAGTTTGTTCTCTCCCCCTTTTTCTTAAGAGCTCGCTCAAAAAACCGCTCGCTATTGTACCAACAAAAAATCAATTTTCAACGGGTGAGGATGGATTTAATAGGGATTGTTTCAGGAGCGCACTTCCTGACCGCAATTCCGGCAATGGACTCGCCTTTTGGCGTTGAGTGTTCCACACCCCGGGCAGCGGTTGTACATGGCACGGGCAAACCCCTGAGTGATCAAGGCACTGAAGATGAGAATGGCGGCCACCAGTAAAAATCCAAGAATCGTCTCTCCCATGAGCCCCCCGACTCGCTAGCCCGGATTGAGAGAGTTCGGGAACAGTTAAGAGTTCGGGAACAGGCCCCGAATTCGGGGAGAATTCTTGGGCCTGTCCCCGAACTCTCCCCGAACTCTCTATGCCTAATCCGGGCTAGTATATAATCATTTCCATGAGGCTGGCCCCTTACGCCATGCGAGATGAGTTGACGGAAGGGAGGCGCTATCCTGAGGAACCCCATCCCTATCGATCCGAGTATCAGCGAGATCGTGACCGCATTGTCCACACCAAGGCCTTTCGCAGGCTGGAGAACAAGACCCAGGTTTTTGACCCCGACTACTCGGACCATTTCCGCAATCGATTAACCCATACCATCGAGGTTAGCCAGATCACCCGGACCATCAGTGAAGCACTGGGATTGAACACCGACCTCTGCGAAGTTCTGGCTCTGAGTCACGACATTGGGCATCCACCCTTTAGCCACGAGGGGGAGAGGGTGTTGGATCGATTGATGCGGAACCACGGGTCCGGCTTTGATCACAACCTCCATTCCCTGCGGATTGTTGAGGATTTCGAAGAAAAATACATTTCCTTTCGCGGTCTTAACCTGACCTTTGAGGTTCGCGAAGGGATCGTCAAGCATAGTCGAGACTGCACCCAAGAGGAGGAATACCACGTCGATATCAGCGAGTATCGTCTGGGAGAGCGTCCCCCACTGGAAGCTCAGGTTATCGATCTTGCCGATGAGATCGCCTACAACACCGCCGACCTGGATGATGGGTACGATTCAGGGCTATTGACGGTGGAGCAGATGATTGAGCAAATGGAGCTCTTTCACTCGCTCTATCGACAGGTTGAGGCGAAGTACCCGGAGGCGGTTGAGAAATTGAAGGTCAGTGAGACGGTGAGACGGGTGATCGATGTTTTGGTGACGAGTCTGGTATCCCAGACCCGTCGAGTGCTCGAGACCCATGGAATCCGTTCTGTGAAAGAGGTGCGCCAGTTCCCGAGCCGGCTTCTCGGTTTGGAGGATCGCATCGCCTCTCAGAATCGCGAGTTGAAGGATTTTCTCCATCGAAATCTTTATAATCATGAGGTGATGAGACAGTCCCGGGAGAAAGCCCAACGTCTTCTTGAAGGATTGTTCCGATTCTATCTGGAGAATCCCCAGAGACTTCCCGAAAGTCACTTCTCTCGCATCGACATTTTGGGCCCTGAGCGCGTGGTTTGTGACTATATCGCGGGAATGACGGACAAGTATGCCCAGGTGAAATACGATCTCATTGACTAGCCCGGATTATGCAAAGATTCTCTACTGCCGCGACGAAAGCATCCGGCGTGCTGCACCGACTGCGCGACCCGCAAACGGGTACCCCCGACCCGCAAGCGGGTGTCCCCGGCCTCCTCAACGTACTACAGGGAGTACGTTTGCGGTGGCCTCCGGGGCACCCGCTTGCGGGTCATGCGCCTTGCCAGGCCGGCGCTTTCGTCGCTTCGTGACGAGAACCTATGCATTGTCCGGCCTAATGTTGACAACCCGAATTGATGTGAGGTACATTCATCGTTCTTTCTTGAGAGAATAACCCCTTCATAAGGCACTATAGGCACAATGTTTGTGGATATTAACGAACTCAGGGAGCGGCATGAGCCCCTTCTCATCGTCAAGGACTTTAGTGAGGAAGAGCTCAACATCGATAACTCCATCAGTGCCTTACAAAATCCTGCTCATTCGGAGGTGAAGGTTTCGTTGTGGGGGGAGCGTGTGTGTGTGGAGGGAAAACTGGGAGCTGATCTGGTCCTGACCTGCTCGCGCTGCTTGAAGCCCTTTGCCCGAAAGATTCAGAAGGGTTTTGAGTTGGAATATCGGCCTGACCCTGTGGTCGAGACTGAAGGCGAGGACTTCGGCCTGTCTTACACAGATTTGGAGGTGGGCTTTTATCGAGACGATCGATTGGATGTTCGAGCCGTCATCTCAGAACAGATCGTTTTGGAAATCCCCATGAAACCCGTCTGCCAGAAGGCCTGTAAAGGTCTGTGCGAACAGTGCGGTGCCGATCTCAACGAGGGTCCTTGCAACTGCCAACCGCGGAGTATCGACCCCCGATTGGAGCCTTTATTAGAGGTGAAGAGGAGAATGGGCGAGTAGCAATGAGAAGAGGAAGACCAAGTGTCTACTTCCATAAATGAGATGACGTTTGCTGATAGGGCTTGCGAGGCGAGATCAAGGATCAAGGAGGAGGCGATGCAGGGACATCGTCGAGGTCGAGGGGCGCACAGATCGCCCGCAACCCCCATCAGCCCGAAGGGTGGCGGCGGGACGGAATCGATTTCTTTGTCGTTCCTCCTCCGCGATGCACACGACATCGCGTCGTCGTCGCTTCGCGAACTCGACGCCGTCGTGCTTGCCACAGACATCATTGTATGTATTGAAGGAGACACTTAGATGGCCAATCCCAAGAGAAGACATTCGAAATCCCGTAGGGGAAAACGACGAGCCCATAACTTTTTGACCACCCCGAATCTCTCAACTTGCAGTCACTGTGGGTCTCCAGTGCTGCCCCACAGAGTCTGTCCCAATTGCGGTTATTACAAGGATAGACAGGTGATTGAGGTCGAGGAAGTATGATCTCTCGCTTTCGTGCCTTCGTGATGTCGTGATCGCCTTCGTTTTCCCAGGCCAGGGTTCTCAGTACAGTGGAATGGGGCGGGACGTGGCCGCGGAGTTTGCGGAAGCTGGAGAGGTGTTTGCCCAGGCGGACGGGGCCCTGGGCTTTTCTCTCAGCCAGCTTTGCTTTGAAGGGTCCGAGGACGAGCTTCAACTGACTGAGACCACTCAACCGGCGGTGCTGACGACTTCCGTCGCTCTCTTTAGAATCCTTGAAAGGCAGCAAATATTGCCAGATTTTGTGGCGGGACACAGTCTTGGAGAGTATTCTGCGCTAGTGGCTGCCGGCGGACTCGACTTTGAGGATGCTGTCCGCCTGGTTCACCAGAGAGGTCGCTTCATGCAAGAAGCGGTGCCTGTTGGGGAAGGAGCTATGGCAGCAGTTCTGGGTTTGAAAAGAGAGGTGGTAGAGAGTGTTTGCCAGGAGGCGGCCCAGGGTGAGGTGGTTTCTGCAGCCAACATCAATTCTGCCGATCAGATTGTGATTTCCGGCCACCGCCCAGCCGTGGAGCGAGCCGGTGATCTGGCCCGCCAGAGGGGAGCCCGAAAAGTACTCTCTCTGGCCGTGAGTGCTCCCTTTCACTGCGCATTGATGAGGCCCGCTGAGGAACGCCTTTCCGAAGTCATCCAGGATATTGCCTTCCATGATCTCAAGATTCCGCTGGTGAATAACGTCGAAGCCCGAAAAGTGACCCGAGGGGAGGAAGCACGTCAGGGGTTGGTGAAACAGGTTTCCGCTGCCGTGCTCTGGTGCGACTGTATCCAGCAGATGGTCCGAGCCGGTGTATCGACCTTTGTCGAGGTGGGACCGGGTAAGGCGCTCAAGGGTCTCATTCGGAAAATCGCCCCTTCCGTTCAAACACACAGTATTGAAAATCGAGAACAATTGGAAGCTTATGCACGACTTTTCTAACCAGGTTGTGCTGGTGACGGGCGCATCACGGGGAATCGGGCGAAAGGTGGCCGAGGAGTTCGCTTCTCGCGGAGCCTATGTCGTGATGACCAGCCGCTCCCAAGCCCATATTGAAGCCGCTGCCCAGGAGATTCGTGAAAAGGGCGGAGAAGCGCTGGCGGCGGCGATGGATGTGGGCCAGCCGGATCAAGTCCGAAGTGCCCTCTCAGGCATCGGGGAGAATGTTGAAAAGGTGGACATTCTGGTCAACAATGCCGGTGTGGCCCGGGACAGTCTGATTCTTCGAATGAAGGACGAGGAGTGGGCCCAGGTACTGAGGACCAACCTGGACGGTCTTTTCTATGTGACTCGCCAGGTGGTTGCAGGAATGGTTCGCCAGCGCTACGGCCGGGTGATCAACATCACTTCAGTGGTGGCTCAAATGGGCAACCCTGGACAGGTGAATTATGCCAGCAGCAAAGCGGGAATCATTGGATTTACCAAAGCCCTGGCGCGGGAAGTGGCCTCCCGCAACATTACCGTCAATGCGATTGCTCCGGGGTTTATTGAGACCGATATGACGGCTGAGATGGGACCCGAGATGAAGGAGGAACTCCAGAAAAGCATCCCTCTGAAAAGGCTCGGAGGTGTTGAGGATGTCGCCCATGGGGTCCTTTTCCTGGCCTCAAAAGAGGCTGGATATGTCACTGGGCATGTGCTAAATATAAACGGCGGGATGTATATGTAACCGTCGCGAAAGCGAATGGAGGAGAAATGGCATCAGTAGAAGTAAGCGTGAAAGCGATCATCGTGGATCAACTGGGGGCCAACGAAGCTGATGTAACCCCCGATGCGCATTTTGTAGATGACCTTGGAGCGGACTCGTTGGATACGGTTGAATTGGTGATGAAATTTGAAGAGGACTTCGATATTGAGATTCCGGACGAGGACGCTGAAAAGATTCAGACCGTGCAAGACGCCGTCGACTACATCAACGCTCATCAGAAATAAGTTCTGGAGTTCACCTTGAAAAGAAGGGTCGTGCTGACAGGCGTGGGTCTGGTTTCGGCCTTGGGTCTGGACACGGAAAGTACGTGGAGTGGTCTGCTTCAGGGCAAGAGTGGAGTGGGCCCCATCACTCACTTTGACGCCAGTGACTTCTCCTCCAGAATCGCCGCCGAAGTCAAGGACCTCGATCCGCTGGATTACGTGGACACCAAGAATGCGCGCAAGATGGACCTTTTCATCCTGTACGCCATCGTGGCCAGCGACGTTGCTGTCAAGAGTGCCTGCTTGAGTATCACCAAGGAGAATGCGGAGAGGATAGGAGTCTATATAGGTTCCGGCATCGGAGGATTCGGTACCATTGAAGCACAGCATACGAATTACCTGAACAAGGGTCCCCGAAAGATCTCCCCATTCTTCATTCCAGCCAGCATTAGTAACCTGGCCACAGGGCAGGTCTCGATTCGGCTGGGGACCACCGGTCCCAATTCCGCGACTTGTACCGCCTGTTCAGCGGGCTGCCACGCCATTGGGGACTCCTTCAAGATCATCGAACGCGGTGCCGCCGATGTGATGATCGCAGGGGGTTCGGAAGCGGCCATTACTCCCATGGGAGTGGGAGGGTTTGCGGCCATGAGGGCGCTCTCCACTCGCAATGATGAACCGGAGCGGGCCAGTCGACCCTTCGACCGCGATCGGGACGGGTTTGTGATCGGTGAGGGTTCGGGTATTGTTGTTTTAGAAGAGTTGGAGCACGCCCGCCGGCGAGATGCTCAGATTCTTGCTGAGATCGTGGGTTATGGCATGAGCGGGGATGCGTACCATATCACCGCTCCTCCGGAGGATGGTTCCGGGGCGACTCGGGTCATGAGAGCCACTCTCGAGGACGCTGGTGTGGATCCTACCGAAGTCGACTACATCAATGCCCATGGAACCAGCACTCCACCCAATGACCGCATCGAGACAAGAGCCATCAAGGCTGTCTTCTCCGACCACGCTTACAAGCTGGCCATCAGCTCCACCAAGTCGATGACCGGTCACCTTCTGGGCGCCGCCGGCGGATTGGAAGCAGGGGTCAGCGTTCTTGTCCTCCGTGATCAAATCATCCCTCCTACCATCAACCTGGAGAATCCGGATCCAGACTGTGACCTGGATTATGTGCCCGGTACGGCGCGCAAGGCAGAGATTCGCTATGTCCTGTCCAGCTCATTCGGATTCGGGGGCACGAATGCCTGCATTCTGCTCAAGAGATATCCGGATCACTAGCCCGGATTATGCATAAATTCTCTACTGCAGCGACGAAATCATCCGGCGTGCGTTGCGCACCGCCCGTGTTGCGCTCGGTCGGCCTCCTCAACGTACTGCAGAGAGTACGTTTGCGGGGGCCTTCGTCGCGCGCCTTGTCAGTTCGGCGTTTTCGTCGCTTCGTGACGAGAACCTATGCATAATCCGGGCCACACCTCTGTGTTATTCTGTGGTCCTGGACCTGATTTATGTCACCGGATGCCAAGGCCGAGCAGTTGATTGTGGCTCTTGATGTTTCGACTCAAGAGAAGGCCACCCAATTGGTACGGACATTGAAGGACCAGGTGGGTTACTTCAAGATCGGCCTTCAACTCTTCACGGCTGCCGGGCCCACCGTCGTCCGGAAGATCCTTCAAGAAGGGGTCCAGGTCTTCCTCGACCTCAAGTTTCATGACATTCCGAATACGGTCACTCAGGCCGCCCTGGAAGCGGCCCGCCTGGGCGCTCACATGATGACCCTCCACAGTCTAGGTGGAGAAGTCATGATGAAACAGACCCGTGAAACACTTCAGGAGTACTCTCTAAGAGAACAATGGCCCTGTCCCAAGCTGTTGGGGGTCACGATCCTCACCAGCATTGACCCACAAATGCTTTCTTCCCTGGGAATTGCTCATTCCCTGGATCAGGAAGTTTTGCGTTTGGCTCGATCGGCTCAAGAAGCTGGACTGGACGGAATCGTTTCCTCCCCGCGCGAACTGCCTTTGCTCCGACAGGAATGGCCGGAAGGATTCCTCCTGGTGACACCGGGTATTCGCTCAGGGAAAACGAAAGGTGACGACCAACGTCGCACCATGACCGCTTCTGAGGCCCTGGCCGCTGGTGCCGATTATCTTGTGGTGGGACGACCGATCGTTCAATCCCAAGATCCCGTCCAGGCAGTTCAAACACTTCTTGGAGAAATTTCTATCGGATAAATCATCCATCTCGGTTAAACTGGGGCCATGAAAAAGCTCTTCTTGAGTTGTCTTTTGTTTCTTTTCTGCAGTTGGGTGTCCGGCCGGGCACTCCAAAGAGAGTCTCCCGAATCCTCACGTTGTCACGTTTTCATCGACGATCAGAACATTTGGACCCTCGAGATTATTGAGGATCGAGGCGGGGAGATCGTGCCGATCGTCAACATCATCACCTTTTCACGCGGAGAATGGGACTTTAGACCCCGAGAAATTCATTTCTATAACGGGGATCAGGAGACTCGGGCAGAGAAGTTTTCGATGGACACGGGGGTTCCCGGCGAGCCCTACCTGATGGAATATCTCAGAGTCCTGGGGAACAGCTTTCTCGGTCTGGACCTGTTGGGAGATTTCGACGATTTTGCCGAACCCACACAAGTCGTTATCGATCTCGGAGAAGATCGTTTCCAACTGGAGCCTCTAGAATGCATGGATTTTGAGGCTCTGGCGGGAAAAATCGACCAAATCAATTTCAACAGCCCCAACCTTTGGGAAGATTTCGAGGTCCTTCGGATCGAGTTTATGGGCCAAAAAATGCCCCTCCCCGTCGAGTAGGGTGAGTGGGGGACTGTCCCCACACTCAGGACCGCGCGCGAAGCGCGCCAGTCAGGGAACGACCACCTGGAGACCCTCACTGGAGGACGAAAACTCCATGGGACACTGGCCGATCAATTCGCCATCCATTTGGATAGGAACCGGGCGATCACTCGATACCTTCAGGTGCTGAACCTTTCGATAGAGGACATCGGGATAGCGAAGGTGTCTTCCCGACAGAACGCCCCAAAGATAGAGAAGATAGCGCCACCTTTTTCGGCTGGTGAATAGGCACACGTCCAAACAGTTTTCCTGAACACTGGCCTTTGGGGTAAAGTGTAATTCCCCTCCATAGTTTCGGGCGTTACCAATCACAGCAAAGGTCCCCTGGTGCACTTCTCCTTCCCAACTCAACTCGAAGGGAGTCATCGGATACTTCAAAAGGGCTACCTGAGCGGCCAACCAGTAAGCACCCATGCCCAACGCTTTTTTCATGTGTTGACCCGTTCTGGAAATCACCTCGCCATCAAAACCGATGCCCGCCATCAGGTGAAAATAGCGACCCTTGGCCCACCCCAGGTGGATTTTTTGCAATTTCCTTCGAGGCACCAGCGACAGCGCTCGTTCCGGGTCCCTGGGGATACCCAGTTCTCGAGCCAGCACGTTGGTGGTACCCGCCGGTAAAAGAGCCACGGGAATCTTCCATCTCACCGCTTCCGGGATCACCTTATGGAGGGTTCCATCACCACCATAAACGATGAGCAAATCCTTATTCTCCAGATTCAGCCCCGCAGAAACGTCTTGTGATGGTTGAGTGATGGCGGTCTCAGCTCGGATTCCGTAGCGATAGAGGTTCCTGAGTAATGCTTTCAGCCGCTTTTCGGAAAGAGGGAATCGACCGGCGGCGGGGTTGTAGAGTAAGAGGGCATTGCTCATGAGCTTCTTACTGAAGCGGGGAACCCGTCCGCCCTGACTGCGTTCCGCTCCATCGGACTACCCGATAGGGGTCAGCCGGTGGCTGACCCGAGTGGCACGAGTGACACATTCTTTCCCAGCGTGGCTTCGGTTTTGCCATCCAAATCGTTCGGGTGAGCCACTCGTGGCTAGCCACCGGCTCGCCCCTACCCCGCTTCGTCACCAGAATTATGAATCATCCCGGCTGCTAATCCGTTTGGGAAGTACGGCTGAGGAAAGGCTCAATCTCCGGAATGGATGCCAACCGCTTCATGAGCTCATCACGGAGTAACACGAACTGGTTCCAATATTCTTTTTCGACCCCCCGATCCGAGGGTAAAGCTGCAAGTTCCTTGGGATTGACATATTTGCCGCTTCGATTCTGCACCCGATAATCGAGATGGGGAGCCGTAGAAAGGCCGGTGGATCCAACTCTCCCGATTCGCTCTCCCTGCCTGACTCTCTGGCCCCGGCGAACATCCATACGAGAGAGATGGGCATAGCCGGTGATGTAGCCATTGGGGTGACGAACCCTCACCAGGTTGCCAAATCCTCCCTTTCGGGCGGCAAAAATCACGGTTCCATCGGCTGAAGCCAGGACGGGAGTTCCCCGGGGAGCACCGTAGTCGACTCCCAGATGAGGGCGTCTCTTCTTTAAAATGGGATGATAGCGCGAAGGAGAGAACCTGGATGTGATACGGCGATCAAAGGCAAATGGGGCCCTCAAAAAAGGCCTTCTTACCCATCGCCATTCTCATGGTAGTATCCCCTGCTCTGGGGATTTTCGAATAGGAAAGCGTAA
>JACZQQ010000155.1 GCA_022545645.1 Acidobacteriota bacterium
CTTTGCCCAGTTCGTGACCTTGACGCCATTTCCCGGAACGGTGGATTTCCTGCGCTGGGAAAAGAGTATGGAGGACGACCCCACCCGGATTGAAGGCTATCCTCTGACCCGATACTGGCTCATTCCCAGGCCGGTTCGACCGAGGCTGCTTCTGCCCCATCCGGAGATGTCCCCCGAGGAGATCCGCCAGAACACCCAAGGGGTGTGGGACCGTTTTTATTCCATGTCGTCGATTTGGCGTCGATCCCGCGTGACGCCGACCCTGCGCTCCCGGCTTGCCTTTGTGTTGCTTTCAAAGCTCTACCGGCAAATGTACGCCGGCACCGGCCTGGCCACCGATAGTGCCCGGATGAGCAAGGCAGTCAATTGGGCGTCGTGGGTGGCCAAGCCGCTTCGAAGATTATTTCAGTCGGCACCCATGCCGGAGCTGCAGGTTCCTGGCCCCAGTTCTTCAGTACGATAGCCATTGCCTGGCCCGGCAAGGTCAGGAGCGAGACACTAACGTTATCTCGGTGACTTCGGGCCGACAATTAAAGCGCACGGGTGGGCGGGTCACGCCAATGCCGCGGTTGGTGTACAACCACATGTCTTGAACGCGATAAAGACCCTGATCATATCTTCTGCCGTAACGAGGCAAAACGGGAGCGCCAATGCCGGGCAATCGCACCTGGCCTCCGTGACTGTGTCCTGACAGCTGAAGGGAGATGCGGCCATCGGCACTGAAGGTGTCGGCAAAATCGGGTTCATGCATGAGCAGGATGGTGGGCACGTCCTGAGGTTGCTTCTCCAGAGCCTGGGAGAGATCAGAGCGACGCACCCAGCCGTCATCCAGACCCGCCAGATAAATTCTGTCCTTCCCCCGGCTCAGGGTGAGGCCGGAGTTGTTGAGAACAGGCAAGCCGGACTCCTCCAAGGCTCTGCGGACGATTGTTGCGCCTTTCCAATGATCGTGATTCCCCAAGATGGAAAAGACGCCATGTGGGGCATTGAGTTGTGCAAGAACCGGAGCCAATTCGAAAATCGAATCGGCCTCATCGAGCACATAATCTCCTAAAAGGGCGACCAGGTCAGGCTTGAGATCATTGGCCATGTCCACCGCCCGTCGGATGAGTTCGATCTCGGTATGGGGACAGAGATGGAAATCACGCGGAAGGGCGATTTTGAATCCCTCGAACGAGTATCCCAAATTTTTCGCCGGAATGGTGACCCTCTCAAGTTGCAGCCAGTGGGTCTCGATTCGAAAGCTGTATTGAGAGGTGCTCAGGGCAGCAACACCGGAACCCAGCACGGTGTATCCGAACATTTTCAGGAGGGTCCTTCGACTTTTCTTGTCTGACATTCTTCAGTCGCGCTGAAAGATATCACCATAGCTGCTGCCCTTCAAGGTATCAACGGAGGACGGCCCTCCGCTCAGCTGGAGTGGGTGGGGACCTCGCTCGTTTCGTCCATCTCCTTGCCCAACTCTACGGTTGCCCTGAAGGGTTCCACGGAAGGGGCCCAATTCGCCACGGCACACAACTGATCATCCCACTCGTGCTTTCGTGAAGTCGTGAGTTTACACGGTGGTGAAGGTGCTGCTCACTGGGTTTACGACCCGTGTTTACTCAGGCTGCTCTGCAGTTTTGGCCTTGGCCCCCATCTCCTCGGCCTCCGGAACCATGCCCTTGGCGTTGTAGATCATGGAGAGGCTGGTGTAAGCGAGAGGGTTGGAGGGTTCCTGGTCCCGAAAACGTTTGCCGTATTCCAGCGCCTGATCGAGATCCCCGTGATGGTAGTAGCACATGGTCAGGGCATGTAAGGCATCTCCGAATTCCGGATTTGCTTCAACGGCCTGTTTTAACTCCTCGATGGCAAGTTCAAGTTGATCCTCGGCAAAATGCTCCATTCCTTTTTCGTAATGCTCTTCATGCGACATAGGCTTCTCGATCGATTATAGGGGAGTGCCGTGGACATCGTAAACACGAAGCTCGCCGATCCCTCGGAGCTCCTTTTCCACGCTCTCCCGGTCCCCAACAACGGTCACCACCACTCGGTCCGGATCAAAAAAGCGCCTGGCTATTTCCACTACCTTCTCTGACGTTACACCCCGAACTTCGGGAATGAAGTTCTTGTAAAAGTCAGCCGGTAGTTCATGAATCCGGCGGTCGAGTTCCAGAACGCCGATGGAAGCCGACGTCTCCATTTGGCGGATAAAGCTCCCGATGAGCTCCTGTTGACAGCGCTCCAGTTCTTTTTCTTCAGGGAGCCGCTCACCCAGGCCCTCCAGCTCCTTGAAAATCTCTTCGATCGACTCCCGGGTGACTTCCGTTTTGACACTAGCCCCGACCATATAAAGGCCATCGTGGCGATAGCTCTTCAGTCGACTGTAGGCCCCATAAGTGTAGCCTTTCTGTTCACGAAGGTTGAGAAAGAGGCGAGCACTTGCTCCACCTCCCAGAACCTGATTGGTAACCTTGAGGGCTATGGCCTCGGGATCTGCTTTAGGGAGCGTTCGACCGGCCACCAGAATCTGTGACTGGACGGAATGGGGACGGTGGATCAGGCAGACCAACCGTCCCTCGATGTCGGCTGGCCGTGGATAGCTGATCGAAGGCGTTTCTCCGTTAGCCCAGCTTCCCAGAAAACGGTTTCCCAGTTCCATGGCCCGATTCCCATCGAAAGGCCCGGCCATCAGAAGATGGGCGTTTCCCGGGCCGTAATGAAGCCGATAGGTCTCTTGGACCGATTCTCTCTGAGTTTTCTCCAGATGCTCGGGAGTCATGCTGACTTTGGCATAGGGATGGTTGGGATAGAAGATCTTGAAGGTGCGTTCGTTAGCCAGGAAGTTGGGTTGCGAGCGCTGAGCAATCAGATGACTCTTCCACCGAACCTTCGTCTTCGCTAACTCCTCATCGGGGAAATTCGCATTGGAAACCATATCGGTAAGAAGCTCGAATGCAGGCTCCAGCTGGTCTTCAAGAAAGGTCATGGAGAGGAAACTGTGCTCCATCAGGACTTCACTCTCGTATTCAATAGCCCGCCGATCGACGAAATCGGAGATGTCCTGGGCCGAGCGGGAGTGAGTACCATTTTTGACCATTTCCACGGCCAGTGAGACCAGAGCCAGATTGTCATCCGGATTACAAACTCGCCCTGCGGGTAACACCAGCGTCAAAAACATCTGGGGAAGGCGATCATCCGGAACCACCAGAATTCGGAGTCCGTTGGAGAGCTGCTGCTCAGGGATTTCCGGATAAGAGATGTTTTTCTCAGTGCCTGGGGGTGGAGCTTTTTTCGTCATGGGCAGCCCTTATCGCTGATCGGGGAAAAACAGACCGCAGGCCACAGACCCTCTGTCTCCTGTTCTCATTGGCCATTTTCCCCTGGCTCCACGAAGATCAAAGTCCGATTCTGTGAGGTGAAGATCTTTTGGGAGGCTTGCAGTATATCGTCCTCGGTAACGGCCAGGTAACGATCCAGTTCGTGGTTGATCCTCTTGGGATCGTCCAAAAAGAGAGCGTAGTGGGCCAGGAGCTCTCCGATTCGCGCCACTTTGGCCAGCTGCTCCACAAAGCGGAAGGCGATCTGATTTTTCGCTTTCTCGATCTCCTGGGCTGGAATCTTTTCTTCTTGAACCCTCTTCAACTCCTGGTCTACGGCCTTTAAAACCTGATCGACATCCACGGTGCTCTGAACCTGGAACCAGATAAAGAACAGTTCCGGTCCCTTATATTGGTTCGGTCCTACCGAAAGGCTGGTGACCCAGTTGTTGTGGTAGATGAGTTTTCGGTGAAGCCGCGAGGATTCTCCGTGAGAGAGAATGACTCCCAGCACCGACAGGGCATAAAACTCCGGGGAACCCAAAGCGGGCATGTGATAGCCGGCATAAACGGCGGGCAGGACGGCCAGTGGATCCGTCATCCTTTCGATTTTTTCCGCAGTCTGCTCCGGCTCCTCCAAATCGGGCAGCTCGGGATGGGTCTGGTCGCTGAGGTCACCAAAGTACTGCTCGACTTTCTTCAATGCCTTCCCATCATCACCCGTGTCTCCCGAGAGTACCAGCGTCGCATTGCCGGGTCCGTAATAGGTCTGATGAAACTTTGCCGCGTCCTCCAATGTGGAGTTCTCCAGATCCTCCACGGCGCCGATGATGGGATGAGCGTAGGACCAGTTTTCGTAAGCCAGCTGCTCAAATTTCAAGGTAGCCAGTCCGTAGGGCCGATTGTCATAACTTTGCTTCTTCTCTTCAATGACCGTTTGAAGCTGATTCTCGAAGTTCTCTTCCGTTACATTCAACGATCTCATCCGGTCCGACTCGAGCCACAAGGCCAACTCCAGATAGTGAGAGGGCACGGTCTCGTAATAGTTTGTCCTGTCCTTACTGGTTGTGGCATTCCAACGGCCTCCGGCGTTGTCGATATAACCCCCGTGCTCGTTTTTGGCCACATTTTCTGACCCTTGAAACATCATATGCTCGAACAGATGGGCAAACCCGGAAAGCCCCGGCGTTTCGTAGCTGGATCCCACCCGATAGTGAATGCTCAAGTGAACCAGGGGAACTCGAGTGTCCTGATGCAACAGGACCTGCAGTCCATTTTGTAGTCGATGTTCTTCAAATTCAATGCGGGGTGTTTTGAGCATTAAATCTTTCCTTGCATCCGATCGGGCAGGCTGCTAACCCGCGATATCTTCTCCCCCATCCACCCGAATCACCGTGCCCGTCATCCACTGAAGGTAGGGGTGACTCATGGCGACGATTGCCTGGGCCACATCTTTAGGTGTGGTCAAACGCCCGCTGGGATTACAGCGAATGGCGTTCTTCATGAGTTCTTCATGCCCAGGGATCCCACGCAATGCTGGCGTGTCGGTCACGCCCGCTTGAATCGAGTTCGCGGTGATCCCCTGAGGGGCCAGTTCCAGCGCAATTTGGCGAATGTGTGATTCCAGAGCAGCTTTGGCGGCTGAAACAGGGCCGTAGTTGGGCCAGACTCGGTGACCACCCGAGCTGGTCATGGCAAAGATTTTCGACCCCTCTTCAAACATTTCTCGAGTCATTAATCCCTGCACCCAGTAAACCAGCGAGTGAGCCATAACGTCCGCCGTCATATTCATCTGAGCATCGGTGACAGGCTTGTCCGAATCGGCCACAAAATAGCGGCCCAGAGTCCCAAAGGCCAATGAGTGCACGAAAACCCGAATGGTGCTGGGGCCGCCTTTCTCTTTGACGATCTTTTGCATTTCGTCCAGCGCGGACTGGCGCTTGTTGTCGTCTGCTGCGTTGATATTGTAAAAGACGGCTTCTTTTCCGGCAGCCGCGATTTCCTCACGGACGCGTTCCACGTTGGGCATGGTGGCTCGCCGATCCAGATGCACACCGAAAATGTTCATTCCAGCACCGGCCAGTTCTAGGGCAGTCGCCGCTCCAAAACCACTGGAGGCACCGAGTATGAGAGCCCAATGGTTTTCCAAGGGATGGGTCATTCTTATTTCCTTCCTATTCTTTCAACCGACGTATGATAACTGATTGCGCGCTTCGCGCGCAAAAAGACACCGTCTGGGCGGCTGTGAGCCTTCGTGCCTTCGTGCAGTCGTACCTTCGTGCAGTCGTGCTGTCGGCGCTTCGCGCGCAGAAGGGTTCCAGATTTCAAGTTCTGGGACAGGTCCAGAATTATGGCGGAAATCCCTGAATTCAAAGGAGAATTTTCGGGGCTGGCACCGAACTCCCCCACCCCGCTTTCCAACAAGAACCTATGCCCACTCGTCTGGTATCTGTTGTCTGCGGTCCGCCGGTCCGGTCTCCCCCAGTATTTGCTGCAACCGTCGGCAAACCTGTTCTCCTAAAACATTCCGATTCTCCGTGGTGATCTTAAACAGCTCCACATCATCCCGCCGCTTCACTTGTTTGATAAAACCGGTGCCCTTCAGGGAAATCGTTCCCAGCAGCGGACAATCCGAGTCCAAGGCTTGAAGCAGACCTTCTCTGATCGGCATGGAAAGCAATTCCATCTTGGCAATCTCATCGACGATGAGCAGGTGGGCAGCCTTTCTCTGGGGAGACAGATGGGAAAGCACCAGCGTCTCCAGAACTTCAGGCTTGACGCCATACTTTCCAACACGATGTGCTGGCCCGGTCTGAAAGTTGCGGTGAGCGAAAACAGCCGAGCTTCCGTTCATTGCCACCGCTTTGAAACCCAATCGAATGCCTTTTTCCCGAATCTCTTCGGTGTAGAAACCGGTTATGGCCAGATGAGCAAATCGTTCGATGATTCCTTTCAACATCGTGGTCTTGCCGACACCCGGATGGCCTGTCAAAAGGATGTTCTTGACCCTGGAGTTGTCAGGCATGACCGGAAAGCTGGCCGATCAGATACCGGCACATGTGCCAACCATCTATGTAGTTGAAGGGAAAAGTAGCGATGGTGTAGTGACCGCAGGGCAGGGTAATTCG
>JACZQQ010000156.1 GCA_022545645.1 Acidobacteriota bacterium
CAGGCACTCCTTCTCCCCTTCCTTAGAAAACCAGATGCTGGTGCTGATCCAGGAGGCAATGAAGCCTCCTGGTGTGGTTTTGAGCCGGGATGCCCTCTTGCGTCACCAGAACCGGGGCCTGGTTTTGCGCAACTCAGTTACAAAAGAGGATGAACTTCTCAACGACTGGATGGCTCTTCGAGACTTGAGCCAGGCACGCGACCTCCTTCGACAAAACCAGTATCAGCTGACAGCGGTCAGTGGCGAGGAGAAAAAGCAGATCATTACTTTCCTGGAGGGTTGGATTGTTCCCAATGTGAGCTACAACGAGAACGCAAGCATCGAGCTGGAACAATTCGTGCTGCAGCAGGTGGACCCAGTACTGATACAGATCAAGAAGGGCCAGACTCTGGTTCGAAAAGGAGATGAGGTGGGGGCCAGAGAGAGGGTGCTCCTGGAGCAGCTCATGACGCTGCAGCAGCCACGCCGGCTGCTGGGCGAGTTCGTCGGAATTTTTCTCATCGTCAGCTTTTTTCTGTTTACGATCTGGCAGTACTTCCTGGTTTACCAAAGCGAGCAGAAGAAGAAGCGCAATCGTTATCTGCTGGTGGCTCTCGTTCTCTGTGGAACCTTGCTGGTGACCAAGATCTTCATCGCCATGGGCGATGTCATTGTGGGAAGCCTCAGGATTGAAGAGCTGCAGGACCCATTAAATTTTTATTTCCTTGCCCCTCTGGCCCTGGGAACGATTCTCACCGTTCTCCTGGTGGGAGCTCAAGTTGCCATTCTTTACTCCTTGTCGTTTGCCGTTTTCGTGGGTCTGCTCACCGGGGAGACGGTGATGTTGGTTTATTCGTTGACGGGGAGTCTGGCGGCTATTTATCTGCTGGACCAATACCGGGAAAGAGCAGCCATCATCAAAGGGGGAGTTTTCGTAGGTGCCGTGAACATTGTGGTTGTTTTAGCTCTTCAACTCTATTCTTCGGACACCGGTTTCCAAGCGGTTCCCTTTGCGGCACGTGCCCTTTGTGGATTTCTGAGTGGGTTGTTCGCGGCCATGCTAGCCTCTCTCTGCTTGCCGATCTTGGAATCAGTGTTCGGGATTACCACCGATATCAAACTGCTCGAGCTCTCCAGCTTGAATGCCCCCATTTTGAGACGCCTTGCCGTGGAGGCTCCGGGGACCTATCACCACAGCATCATCGTCGGAACGCTGGCCGAGGCGGGCGCCGAGGCGATTGGGGCCAATAGCCTGCTGGTTCGAGTGGGGGCTTACTATCACGACATTGGGAAGTTGAAGACGCCGGAATATTACATCGAAAACCAAATCTACATCTCCAACAAACATGAAAACCTCTCACCCAGTATGTCCAGCCTGATCCTGGCCAGCCACGTGAAGGATGGTCTGGCCCTTGCCGATGAGATCAAACTGGTTCCCGAGGTCCGTGACTTGATTCCCCAACACCATGGCACAAGGCTGATGAAGTACTTTTATGAGAAGGCTCGAGACGCCGCCGACGGAAAAGACCGACAGGTCAACGAAAATGACTTCCGCTATCCCGGACCCAGGCCACAGAGAAAGGAAGCGGCCATACTGATGTTGGCCGATCAAGTGGAGGCTGCCGCTCGAACCCTGCAGGACCCCAATCCCAGTCAGATTCGCGGCCTGATCCGGCGTTTGATACAGGTCAACATTCAGGAGCGGCAGTTCGATGAATGCGACATTACCATGAAGGATCTGGACAAGATCCTCCGGGCTTTCGAGCGAGTGATTACAGGAATGCATCATCACCGGATTGAATATCCGGGGTTTAATTTCAATAAGAGGGTGGAAGAGAAACAATCGTTTGAAAAGACACAGACCGGAAGTCAACGTATTCAATAGGCAGCGTAAGGTGTCTGTCGAGATGAAGGGGTTGAGAAACTTTCTGGATCAGCTTTCCAGTCAGATGGCCCTGCAGACCGGTTTTTCAGTGGTACTCATCAGCGATGCGGCGATGAAGACCTACAATCGCGACTTTCGCGGTAAAGACAGGGCCACCGATGTGCTCTCATTTTCCTATGAAGAGGAGGATGGGGAGGAAAAACCCTACCTGGGAGATATACTCATCTCCGTGGACGCTGCGGCCCGCCAGCAGAGGAAGAGTTTGCTGGCGGAGCTTCAAGTGCTCTCCCTCCATGGATTGCTCCATCTTCTCGGATACGACCACCAAGCCGATCAAGGAGAAATGGAGACGCTGGAGGGAAGACTAAGGAGGAAATTTCAACTTCATTGAGTGGGTATAGCTTAGGATTATTCATAGTCGCCTTGCTCATTGTCCTGCTTTTCTTGCTCTCCGTCCTGGAGAGTGCCATTTTCGGGCTCTCCCGATTGTCAACGAAGGTTCTGGCCGAGAGAGAGAAGGAGGCCAAGTTCCGTCTTTTGGGGGACATCGCAGCGGACCGTATCCTGTTTGTGTTGCCTCTCAAGTTTGGAGCACAGCTTTCGGTCGTCATCTCGGCCGTCCTCATTACCTGGATGTTCTTCACTTCCGATTTGCCTTATGCCCCCGCATGGGCCCTGGCCGTGATGGTGGCCATCATTGCCCTGTTTCGCCAATTGTTTCCAAGAATGATTACTCAGTCTGAACCGGAACAGGTTCTTCTCCGCTTTCTTCCCCTTTTCAGGCGGTTCTATCCCTTTTTGTGCTGGCTGAGCTCCCCTCTTATCACCCTCTTGCGGATTTCCAAGGCTTCCAGGGAGGACAACCAGGTGGCTTCGGGTCCCGAGGAGGAGGCCACTGAAGAGGAGATCCAGGCTTATTTGGGTGTGGGAGAGGAAGAGGGGATCATCGAGGAGGAGGAAAGCCGGCTGATTCAGTCGGCCCTCGAATTCGGGGACCTGCTGGCCCGTGAGATCATGACTCCCCGTACGGAAATCGTGGCCATCGAAGAAAAGGCGACCATCGCTGAATTGAAGGACCTGATGGTTTCCAGCAAATTCTCGCGAATCCCGGTGTACCGGGAACAACTCGATCAAGCCATTGGCGTCGTGTATGTCCGCAATTTCTTGAGTTATCTCGGCGACGGGGCAGGCGAGGAACCGATTACCCCATTGATCCATAAGGCATGGTTTGTGCCGGAGACCAAGAAGGTATCGGAATTGCTCAAGGAGATGCAGCGCAATGCGGAGCATCTGGCCATCCTCATTAATGAGTACGGATCGGTATCGGGATTGGTCACCATGGAAGACATGATTGAGGAGCTTGTGGGAGAAATCCGTGACGAGGATGAGCTGGAGAAGATCGATCTCACCTATGCAGGAGACGGGAGCTATATCGTGAGCGGAGGAGCCGAGATTGAGGAACTGGAGGAGACCCTGGAAGTCGACTTTGGAGATCTGGCTGTGACCACCGTCTCAGGGCTCATTGTGGGTCACCTGGGGAAAGTTCCCACTGCAGGCGAAACCGTCGTTTTGGATGGACTGTCGGTTGAGATTCTCAGCGCCGACCGCAAGAGGATTCAAAGCATGCGGGTGAGAAAGTCGGAACCCGAGGGTGCCCTACCCTTGGAGCGGGAGGGAAGGGTCAGCAACGAAAACCGGAGAGCCAAACGGAAGTAGGGGAAAAGAGGGAGAGAAGCGAACGAGCGGAGTGGAGCGGGGAGACGAGTCGGAAACAGTGCACGAAGGATTCATGAAGCGGGCCATCGCTTTGGCCCGTCGGGGGGTGGGTCGAGTCAGCCCCAATCCTCTGGTAGGGGCGGTGCTGGTTAAAAACGGTCGAATCGTCGCCGAAGGATATCACCTCTACCAAAAGAAAAACCACGCCGAGGTGGTGGCCCTGGAGAGAGCGGGCCGGCAAGCCGCCGGGGCCAGTCTCTACCTCAATCTGGAACCCTGTACCCATCAGGGTAGAACTCCTCCCTGTGTGGATCGAATCGTTGAGGCCAGGGTTGCTCAGGTCTATGTGGCGGTGAGAGATCCCAATCCGCAGGTGGCCGGAAAGGGAATTCGACGGCTTCGAAATCAGGGCATCGGTGTTCATGAGGGTCTTTGCCGGGATGAGGCCATCGTCCTGAACGAAAAATACCTTCACTTTGTGCAGAGAAAACGGCCCTTTGTGCTGCTCAAACTGGCCATGACCCTGGATGGCAAGATCGCCACCGGCAGCGGCCAGTCTCAGTGGATCACCGGTGCTCAGGCACGAAGGGAAGTCCACCGGCTGCGCTATGAGTATGACGCCATTTTGGTGGGAGTGAACACCCTCCTGCAAGACGATCCCTCCCTGGACGTGCGTTGGACCCGATCCAATTCCATCATCAAGGTCATTCTGGACTCCAGGCTGCGGACGCCACCCAAGGCCAAACTTTTCAACTCCTCGGATCGGGTCATTATTTTCTGTGGCCGCCAGGCCCCAAAGAAAAAATTCGAGACCCTGTCCAAAAAGGCCACGCTGATCAGGGTGTCCGGGAAAAAGGGGCAGCTGAATTGGAAGGAGGTCCTGGCCCACCTGGCGCGGCTGAAGATCACCAGTCTGATCATCGAAGGGGGGAGCCGGGTTGCCGCCTCGGCCTTGCAAACAGGAATTGTTCAAAAGATCCACTTCTTTTACGGACCCAAGATCGTTGGAGGGAGTGGCCTTTCGGGAATCGAAGATCTGGGTGTGAAACGCTTGGAGGAGGCGATCAAGCTGAGTGGAGTTCGTCTGAAACACCTCTCAGGTGATTTTGGGGTTGAAGCTTACGTCGATTTCCCCTCACTCTCCCCATCGTAAATCTCACTACGGGGAGGCTGAGGAGCGCTCGGAGAGTCCCCGGGACCTTCAAACGCCTGGAGTCCGTTCAAACTCTTGGCCAAAAGGTCGGAAAACTCGTGAAAATAATCGTCTGGGCGCAACTTGGAATCCACCGGTTCGGTGGGATGAAGTTCCTTCTGGAGGAGAGCCTGCTTGAAGCTGCGCATAGGACCAAATATCCGGTGGCTGAATAAAACGCTGATGAAGCCGGTTAAGGCAAGAGCAACAATGAGTGCCCACCAGTACTCAAGACAGTAAGCGAGCATCGCATTCAGGGGTTCCAAGTCTTCCGTGGCCACGCCGATCAGCTGCTTGGCAATCGGGTAGATCAGCGAGATCACCACAAAGAGCAGAGGAAAGAGCACCGCATAGATCGTCAGCTCGATGGCAAAGCGGGTCTGCTGCCTTCTGTCGGTGGATTTTTGCTTACGCCAGCGGTGTTTGCCCATTTGTTTTTCCTCGTCGGCCATCTCTTTTCTCTAGATATACCTTCCCATATTTTCCGCGTTCAGAGCAATCTGACCTCCAGGGGCGTAAGCCCCTGGAAAACAAGCAGTTTGGCGAGGAGCCGTGAAAGGGCTACCCCAGGATCAATCGGGGGTGAGGATCTGCCGGAAGCCCAGATTGACCACGTCACGGAAACGGGGAGTCCCCGGCGGCAGCTTGTCCAGATCCAGAAAGTCGGTATCAAAGGCGTAAGCTCGGGTGGGGGGTGAGTAAACGGTAGAGCAGCATTTATAAATGCCCGTCGCGTACTCGGAGTAATACAAGCTCACCAGAGAACCTCTGTAGTTGAAGGTCTGGCCGCTCCAGCGTTCCAGATAGCGCAGGAAGTTGTGAGTTCCCCCATCCAGTCCATCGTCCTCACTGCCCCAGCCGGGATTGGGCCAATTGATGTTCTTTCCCCCGGCCACCGCCACTCGATAGTAGGAAGTGTTCGCGACGCGATTAGCCGGAGAAATTGGATAGGCAAAACTGCGCCAATCCTCCCAGACCTTGGAGAGAAAGCTGACGGTGTCGGCCACCACAGAGGCCGCGGCATGGGGGTCTCCGAATCCGGCATCATTGGCATTGTAGTTGCCCACGATGTAGACGATATTTTCGCTGGCCACGGTGAATCCACCGGTGTCGTCGGGCTTGGTGGGCACATTGCCCAGGGCACCGTTGACCAGCTTGAGTCCATGGCGAGCGCCGCTGACTCGATTCTTGCGGCCGATGGTGTTGCAGCTGATTCGGATGGTGGGGTCATTATTGGCCACGCCAAAGGCGTCTCCCAGGTTAGCGCCTCCATAGGTATCCAGGACGCCGTTTTGGTTGACATCTTCGGCAGGTGCCAAAACGCCATCCGGGACCCCGTTCACATCGGGTGGATTGATCATGTCCTCATAACCGTATTCGCCGACGATGCGGGGGGGTGACAGGTTTGGATCAGGCAACATGCCCCGGCGGTCGGAGAAATAAAAGACGTAGCCATTTTGAGGTATGCTGTCAACGTCGGTACCGGTGGTGCCGGTAGAGCCCAAGAGCCAGCGTCTCAGATTTCCCACATCCAGTTCGACGATATTCATGATGCCGCCGATGGCGCAGCTATCGTTTCCGTCTCCCAGGCTGACGTCGCGAACCTCGC
>JACZQQ010000157.1 GCA_022545645.1 Acidobacteriota bacterium
ACGTACCGTTCAACACCCGGAATGGTTCGGGCGGTCACGACGATGATGCGCTCACCCTCTTCAGTTTTCCTGACCCGAGCCACGGCAATGTCCGCAGCGATCCGACCCTGGGGCGAGATCTTGCCCTTTTGAATCTTCTCCATAGTTCTGCGGAGCCGGTCCGTGCCGCCCTCTTTCAGGACCTCGAGCAATTCCAGGATCTCCTCATCAGTCGAGTACTCCTTGATCCGCATTGTGATGTCAATCGTAACTCTTCCGGAAATGGAACCCTTGGTTGGAACCGCAACCATGGTATAGGTTTCCTCACCTCTTTCTTCGCCTGCTTGACCGGGGGCGGCCAGCAGAGGCCAGGAAGCTGCCACGGCCAAAATTAAAACCATTGTCGTAAAGACTCTAGTGATCGGTTGCTGCATAAAGCTCCCTCCTTTGTAGACTGATCCCTTACTTAGCGTCCTTAAGTGTCTAATTTTTTTTTGGGAGTCGAGCAAACTGT
Organism: Acidobacteriota bacterium; assembly: GCA_022545645.1. Taxonomy (GTDB): domain Bacteria; phylum Acidobacteriota; class UBA6911; order RPQK01; family JADFOI01; genus JADFOI01. Next base: position 494 of record JACZQQ010000157.1, read on the forward strand.
CAAAAATACCAGTATTTTCGTGTAAAAGAACAGAACGTCCGCGAAGGACCGAGTCTCGGGTTGGACGAGTGCTGGCGATTCGAGCAGAAATAATTCTCGTGGCAAGCCCTTGCCACCGCCGGTTACCGCTGCGCCGCCTCCAACTGAGACAGAAGCTGACGGAACATGGGACTTTCCGGTACCAGCTCGATGAGCTTGCTTGCGTAATGGATGGCCTCCTCGAGCGCCCCGTTATCACGGTTCAGGGTCGTTAACAGCATGATCAGCTCAAGGTTATCCGGATGCCGATCATGCGCTTTCTTCAATGTCTCCAGTGCGCTGGTTACCTGGCCGGTTTCTTGCAAGGCCACGGCCAGGATGTAACTGTAGCGCCAGCGGTCAGGACGCAACCGGGCCGCCCGCCGAAGGGCTTCGATGGCTTCCTGATAACGTTTCTGGCGTACCAGGAGGAGTCCCAGGGAATGGTATACATCTCCGTCATCGGGACTGATGACGAGTGCCTGCCGCAAGAGTTTTTCCCCTTCTTGGTCTCGATTCTGTTCCCGATAGAGGTCGGCCAGATTGATCCGGACCGGCACCGAGGTGGGGACCATGCTCAGGGCCCTCTGATAAGCCCGTTCGGCCTCTTCCAGCTCCCCCAACTGATGGTGGAGCACTCCCAGGTTGAGGTGAGCTTCGGGGCGGTCGGCGTTGATTTGCTGAGCCTGCCGATACTCGTCCAGGACCGAGTCTCGCAGGGAGAGCTGCTGAGAAGTCCACAACTCCGAGGGCACGGACGCCAGCACCCGGGCTGCCTGCAGTCTCACGGCCCGTATCGGGTCGCTCAACAGAGGAAAGGCCAGGCCCAGCCGAGTGGGCGGCTCCAGAGCCTCCGCTGCAATGAGACCCGAGGCACGAAGCAAGGGATCGCTGCTTTTCAGGGCGTTTTGCATGGCTTGGCGGGATTCCGGACCTAGAGAATACCCCGGCAACAGAGTTAGAGCGGTTGCACGAGCAATGCCGGGCATCGAAGGGTTGTCGGCCAGTCGGGCCAAAGCCTTCTCGCCGTCGGCCAGGCTGTTGCGGCCGGCATGAAGGGCCTCTCCAAAGTGGGGTTGATCGGCTCTGCTTGAGCCATACCAGTCGGTGACGACTTCAGCGGCCCACGGGTTGGAGCGATCCGTGTGACAACCGGTACAGGCGTTGGGCGTACCCAGTTTCAGGGATAGATCCGGCCGAGGAATTCGGAAGCTGTGATCGCGGCGAGGGTCCACCACCATGTAGGTACTGGCGGGCATGTGGCACTCCACACAGCTGGCACCGGACGAGTTTTCGGGGTGAAAGTGATGGGAGGGTGTTTCAAATTTCTCCGCCAGGTGACACTGTTGGCACACCCCATCCTCGGAGCCATAGAGCTTCAGGCTGTGTGGATCATGGCAGTTACTGCAAGTGACTCCCTGCTGGTACATCTTGCTCTGCAGAAAGGATCCGTAGACATAAACCTCACCCTGGATCTGCCCGTCGGCATAGTACAGAGATTCCTCCAGCAGGGCCGGGCGATGGGTGTCCATCAGGGGGCGCCCGTGTTGGTAGTCTTCGTGCAAGACGCCTCGTCGTGAGTGGCAGCGAGCACAAGTCTCCAGCTGGAGATCTGAGCCTCTGGGTGGACTTCGCCTGGCCATACCGCTGCCCCCTTCAAAAACCCAGCTCACATCATTCGCTTCTTTCAGCTGAATCACCAGTTCGTTTTTATCCGAGTACCGGGGTGTTGGCGCCGCTTCAAGGGCTTCGGCCCAAGCGACGTGGGTGGAAGCCGGACCGTGACAGGCCTCGCAGGAAACGTTGATCTCAGACCAGGTGGTTTCAAAGTGATCTTCTGGTTCAAGATAATTCTTCTTCAACTGGGTGGAGTGGCATTCTGCGCACATGTGATTCCAGTTCTGGGAGATCGCAGTCCAATGAAGGGGGTCGTCGTATTGGATCTTCTCATCCGGATAAAGATGAAACCACCGCTGTCCTCCCTCCTGGGCCGGCCGGGTGTCCCAGGCAAGACTCAAGGCCTGGTAGCGGCCTCCGGGAAAGGCGATCAGGTATTGCTGGAGAGGTTCGAGGCCGAAAGTGTAGGCAATCTCGTACTCTCGAAGTTCGCCCTCAGGTCCATCGGTTCGCACCAGGAATTTTCCCTCTCGTTTAAAGAAGGTAGAGGTGATTCCGTTATAGGTGACGGTGGCGTCGTCAAAATCACCCAGCACGGTACTCTGGTCGGCGACCTGCATGGCCAGGTCGTGGTGGGACCCCTCCCAAAGTTCAACCTCCCTGGCGTGGCATTGAGCGCAGGCTTGCCTGCCCACAAAGGTGGCTGCTGTGATCGGTTCTGTTTCAATCCCAGATGAGGGTTCAAGAGACGGGCTTTCCGAGCAGTGAGTCAGAAGCAAGCTGATGAGAATGCCTACCCAAGGCAACGAACTGCCCAACAAGGCCCGAGAACGCATGAGCTGCATTATAGACCATGCCCTCCCGGAACTTTCACCAATCTAGTTATTCACAGATTTCTGGCCAATTCATCGCCGGGCATTGAAATTCCCAGGTGATTTCCCTTAAAGTTGAGGCCGCCCCGGAACGTGAGAGCATTCGTTGGAGGCCAATGCGATGATCAAAACTAGAGCTTCGTTACTTTATTCCATCCTTCTGTTCTTCACGATCCTTTTGCAACTGATGAGCATCCCTGCCCTGGGTCGTGACAAAACGGATGTAATAATCCTCAAAAACGGGGATCATATCACCGGAGAAATCAAGTCGCTTGCACGGGGCAAGATGAGCCTGAGCACCGATTCCATGGGAACGGTCCAGATTGAATGGGAGGACGTTGAACGGGTGACCAGCCAGTGGGTTTTTGAGGTGGAAACAGAGACGGGGCTGAGAACCTTCGGCTCACTTTCACCGGCAGCTGAGCCGCAGACAATGGAGATTATCGGGGAGAGCTCCAGGAACACCCTGAACCAAACCTCGGTAGTGCGGCTGACTCAAATCGAAGCAGGCTTTCTGGCACGGCTGGAGGGTTATGTGGATGTGGGCTTCAATTTTGCCCGAGCCAATCGGGCCACTCAGTGGACTTTGGGGGGTGAAGTGAAAACTCGTGGTGAAACACGCCAGGTGAAGACCACGTTCAGCTCCTTTTTTGACGATCGGAAGGATGTAGACAGTACCACCAGAAACGTCCTCACTGTGGACTTCACCCGTTTTTTTTCTGATCGATGGTTGGTAACCGGGCTGACTGCCTTTACTCAAAACCAGGAACTGAATCTGGACCTGAGGTCCTCTTTTGGTGGGGACCTGGGACGACATGTGATCCAGAACAACAGGACTTTGTTGACCATTCGGGCAGGAGCGGTCTTCAGCCGAGAACAGTTTGCACCCCCTGACCCCACCTCCGAGAATCCATTACCCATGGGAGAGGACCGCAGCAACATAGAAGGCAGTGGAACGATAGCGTGGGAACTGTTCAGCTTTCAAGATCCGGAGATAGATATCACCACCACCTTGACCGTGCTTCCCAGCTTGAGCAACTGGGGGCGCATTCGTGCAGATTTTGACACTCGCATCCAATTCGAGCTCTTCAAAGACTTCTCCTGGAGTGCCACCCTGTTTGACAACTATGACAGCCGTCCTCCCGAAGGAAACGAGACAAACGACTTTGGCATCAATACCTCGGTGGGATGGTCCTTCTGATGGGCCGGGTATGGCCTTCGCTCTTACTCTTCCTGCTGCTCCATGTCAATGGGTTCTCCACATCCGGCCAAGAGACTCCACAAAGGGAAGAAGAGGCGGCGACGGCCCAGAGCGGTGGACCCGCCCCATCCGGCCCCACCTCCCCTCAAGATCTCCCCCTAAGATCATTTCCAAGGCACCTTTGGGCAAACTTCAAAGGTCTCGCGTCCGGACAGAATCTCAAGCCCTTACTCCTTGGATCAGCAGCCACCGGGACGTCGGCATTCTTTGATGAGGAGATCAGGGACTACATGAGCTCGAGTCGGCGTTTCAAGGAATTGGGCGAAGTGGGGGCTTTTCTCGGAAGTTCTCTGACCATTGGTGTCGTTTCCGGTGGGCTTTTGTTCTCGAGCTATCTGACTGAGAATCAGAAGTTTCGCTCAATGGCCTTTAGCCTGTCCCAGGGATTCGTCCTGAGTTTTGCTATTACAACTTCCCTCAAGACGATGACTTGGCGTGCCCGGCCCAACGGAGAAGGATCCAGATCTTTTCCTTCCGGGCACACCTCCTCTGCCTTTACGGTTGCAACTGTCCTGTCGCACCATTACTCTAAGGCATCCATTCCCGCTTACTTGACGGCGGGTTTAATTGGGGTCAGTCGGCTGGAGAAAAACAAGCATTTCCTGAGTGATGTGGTGGCTGGTGCCACGCTGGGATACATCGTGGGAAAGACTGTGATTCGGGGAACAGCATCCATCGTAAGCCAGCCTGATCTGACCTGGTTGCCCCTTTGAGGAATGGGGTATTGCCATGTTCCTCACCTTTTAGGGTTTGTCTCCAACCGCTCAATTCAGTAACCTAAACCGTCGGCACATGTTTAAGAGTCATCCTCACAAATTCCTTTATCTGCTCATCTCACTGCTGCTCTTCGCTCTGGTTTTTCCGGTCCTTGAGGAACTTGGACGAGGAAGGGTGATTTTCGCCCTCTTCTACTCCGCCACTCTTCTCGCTGCTGCCTATGCGGTGAGTGAGAGCCGAGGCTATTTTTTCCTGGCTTTAATCCTGGCTGGTCCCGCCTTTGTGCTCAGGTGGATCAACGATTTCCGGGAAGGTCCCTGGCTCGTGTTTGTCGCCGATGTTCTAACCATCCTCTTCCTATTGGTAGTAGCCATGCTCATTCTCTCCCATGTCTTGAAAGCGGAAAGGGTGAGCAGGGAGAAAATCTTCGGGGCGCTCAGTGTTTATCTCCTTCTCGGGGTGATCTGGGCTTTTTTGTTTCTTTTCGTGGACTTCCTGGTGCCCGGCTCCTTTCGATATGGACAGGATGAGGCACTCACCGGGGTCGAGATGGTTTATTACAGCTTCGTTACGCTCACCACCCTGGGGTACGGAGATATCGTTCCCATTTCTCCATCGGCACGTGCGCTGGCCACTTTGGAAGCAGTTACCGGCCAGCTCTTTCTGACCGTGCTGGTTGCCCGTCTAGTTGGACTGCAGATCACTCACTCCTCACGGTATCGCTCTGAGGATCAAGAAAAGTCCTGAGTCTCCACGGGTCATCGGGGGTTCGATTTTCGTTTCAGAATTACCGCCGTTAGATCGTCCTGCTGCTGGGTACCTCCCGAAAATGCAATCACGGCGGAGTGGAGTCTGGAGCTGATTTCCTCTGGGGGAAGGTCTTGAGTGGCGTGGATGATTTCCTGCACTCTGGAAAGCCTGAACTCCTCGTCTTCAGAGTTCATCCACTCCAGAAAACCATCGGTGATCAAGATCAGCATGTCCCCGGGAGCCAGTTTGATTTGCTGGGGCGAACCGTATCCACTCCCGGGAAAAAGGCCGAAGGGGACCCCATGGGCACTAAAATCGTGTACTCGATCATCGGCAGCGGTATACAACAGCAAGGGAGCGTGACCTGCCGACAACAGCTGGATCTCCGAGGTGGCCGGATCCAGAAGGGCCACCACGAAGGCGACAAATTGTTCTGGGGGAAGATCTTCAAACAGCAGATCATTGAGCTGCTTCATCACAGATTCCAGCTCACTGTCCGATGGGAAGCTGGCTCGGGCATAGGCCCGACACACTGCGGTCAACAGGGCAGGCCCGATGCCATGACCCGTCACGTCTGTCAGCGAAAGGGCAAGCCGCCCATC
>JACZQQ010000158.1 GCA_022545645.1 Acidobacteriota bacterium
AAAAGCCCACCGCTCTGTTTGCTCTTCACCAACCCACATCTCTGAGCATCTGCGTTACTCCTTCAAGCCCGCACCAAACGAGCTGTGGGCCCGCCTTTGATGTCGGTATTTTAAGGTATGATTCAAGATGAAGGGGTGGTGTGTACTCTAAACATTTTCCTTGCCCGTCACCGGACACAGATTCCACTCTGGAGACAAAACTATGGTAGTAGATCGCGTGGCGAGAACGCTTTCCTTCTCGATACTGATATCTCTTCTCTGGTCTTCGGTGGGTGTGCAGGCTCTTCACCTTGCAGCCCCTCCCCAGGAAGCACAGCAAACTCGATCGCAGGGCGATGCCTTTGCAATGGTCGATGGGATCCCTGAGCATAGAATTGGACGCAATGATCTGCTGCATATTACCGTCTGGAATGGCCTGGAGGTCGAAGAAACGACGGTCCGGGTGGCCGAGGACGGGACGATTTTTGTGCCCTTCGGGGTTGACCTCAACCTCAAGGCTCAAGGATTGTCTTCAACCGATCTCAAGCGCCTCATTCAGAAGGAATCGCTGAAATACTTTCGCGAGACAGTCGTTCAGGTGGTGATTGAGGAATACAACTCCAGTCGGGCCTATTTACTGGGTGAAGTGGGGCGAGGAACGGCCGGTGGTGAGGGAGCGGGAATGTACCCCCTGAAGGGTCGTCAAACGGTTTTGGAATTTATCATTGAGCATGGCGGATTCTCAGAACAAGCCAACCTGACCCGGGTTCAGATCAATCGTGCCTCAGGAGAGGTGGCCTTTCTCAACTTGTCGGACGTGATCTTTCAAGGCGATGAAAGCCAGAATCCGGTGGTGAACCCTGGCGATATCGTGTGGGTTCCCAGCAAGGAGGTGGGGGCCAACATCTACTATGTGTTCGGTGAAGTCAATGCTCCTGGAATCGTGACCACCCAGGAAAACCTCTCGCTGGTGGAAGTGATCTCGAGAGCCGGCAGCTTCACCAAAGACGCCTCGCGCTCCAAAGTCTATATCGCCCGAGGGGATCCCAATCAACCCGAAATGCTAAAGATGGATGTAAAAAGTCTGATTCAGGAGGCGGACTTTTCTCAGAACGTCGTTTTACAGAGTAATGATGTGATCTATGTCCCGAGACGTAAGTTCGCTCTGTTTCAGGATGTCGTAGCGGCGATTACGCCGATTCTGGGACTTCTTCGAGACACCATATTTCTTTTTGGGCTGAGGTAGACTCAAGAGAACGATGGCCGAGTTTGAATTCAACCTTCGAGACATCTTTCGGGTCACACGCCGCCGCAAGTGGATCATCATTTTGGCGCCGCTTTTGGTGGGAACTCTGACCTATTTGTTGAGTCAAAACCCTCCTCCCATCTACGAAGCTGAATCGCTGGTGAAGATCACTCGTGTAGCAGCCAATATGCAGTCGCTGCTGGTCGAGGCTCTCTACTGGTATCAGGGAGACAACATTGCCACCCAATCACAGGTCATCACCAGTCAGAGGATCAAAGGACGTGTGGCGCTGCGTCTTGCCCAGAAATACGATCGATTCCAAGCCTTCAAGGCCGTGCTGGGTAGTGGAGGGGAGGTGGACTACGACGCTTTCTACCAAAGGGTTCGGAGCGATGCCAAGCTGGTGGAGTTGCTTGACAGCATGGAGATCGAGGCTGAAAGGAAGGGAGACAGCGATGCTGTGGGTATCCTGGCCCTTGCCTCATCTAAACCACTGGCCATGGATATCGCCAACTATACGGCTGCGGCGTTTGTCGATTACAACATTGCCGAGAGAAATAGCCAGATCAGAGAGGCGGTAGAGTTCATCCAAGCCAGAATCCAACAGACTGAGCAAGAGCTGGGTGAATCGGAAAAGACACTGGAAGAGTTCAAGAGAGATTATCGGATGATCTTGGCCCTGAATGTCGAAGTGGGTGGAGACATCCAGGAGCGGATCGAGGGTCTGGGACGACAAATTGCCAATCTGGACAAGGGGATGCTGCAGTTGGAGTTGATCCCTAGTGTCGATGAGTACTGGGCCTTCTCTCCCGTGCTTGGCGACACAGAAGATCCGATGCTTTTTCGATTGGAAGAGCAAGTCCTGCAGCGGATTGAGGACATCAACCAGTTAAAAAGTGAACTGCGTCGACTCTTGAGCTACCGCACGGAGGAGTCAAGAGAGGTCCAGCAGAAGATACTGGAGACAGAAGATCTGGAAGCAAGTGGCCGGGAGATCATATCCAGTTTGCTTCAGGGTTATCAGACCATCCAGGATGCATTGATCGAAAATCGCCGTAATCTCCTGGAACGTCGAAATCAATTGGAGACCGTTCCCGAAATTACCCGCCAGCTTGGAGCGTTGGAGAGGCAGGTCGCTCTCCATACCGATGTCCTCAACCTTTTTCAGAGGAGGCTGCAGGATGCAGAAATTCAGGAGGCCAGTGAGATCAAGGAGGTCACCATTGTCGAGGAGGCCAGTTCGGCTGAACTCTTGCCCCAGCCTTCGAGAATGTTGAAGTCCCTGGCTGGACTGCTCATTGGAATGATCCTGGGCGGTGTTTTCGCCGTGATTTTTGAGTCCATGGATACCTCGATTGGGACCATCGATGACGTTGAGCGCTACGTAGAGCTTCCGGTCTTGGGAGTGATCCCTCATCTGGATCCAGAAGTGGTGAGGGAGAATATTTTGGTAGACGAGATGGGGCGCGACGTCACTTCCGGGGAAATAGACCGTATGTCCACTCTCTGCACTCATTTCGCTCCGCAGGAGCCCGTCTCCGAGGCCTTCCGTTCCGTGCGTGCCCAGCTTGAGGTCATGTTAAAGAGAAATGACTGGAAGACCCTTATGGTGACCTCCTCGGTTTTGCAAGAGGGCAAGACGAACACCGCCTGTAACCTGGCAGTCGTTTTTGGCCAGGCCGGCTATAAAACACTCCTGATCGACGCCGACTTGCGCCGTCCCCAGGTGCATAGAGTGTTTGGACTGACGAAAACGCCTGGGTTGTCGGAAGTTCTTCTGGGAGTCACCGAATGGGAGAGTGCCAGCAAGTCGATCGACGACTTGATCTTAGGCAAATTTGGATTGAAGAATTCTCACATGAATCCGGGGCTTGAGTATCTTTTCCTGCTCACTGCAGGGAGAAGGGTGGATAGCCCGGCTGAGCTTTTGAACCTGGACAAGATGAGCGGGATCCTTTCGGAAATGCGTGAGGTGTATGACCTCATTATCATAGACATAGCGCCCGTGCTTCCGGTGGCCGAAGCCTCCCAGTTGACCCCCGGAATTGAGGCAACCCTGATTACCTACCAGATTGGCCGGGTTGGACGCGAAGTGGTTAACCGAACCAAGAGTAGATTGCAGGCCGTTGGCGGAAATGTAGTAGGTCTCATGATGAACGACATCGAATCAGAAATCTACTACTCCCGCGATTACCCCTACTATGGGTATAAGTATAAATACGAAGAAGTTCTCGAGCCCGCCCCGGGACCTCTGGGTCGCTGGAGTGACAGATTTTCGGATTTTCTCCGCCAACAGCGTGCCCGAAAGGTCTTCAAACTCTTTCAACAATCCTCCAGGAAGCGCTCCCCGTCTCCCTCTGCCGATGACGAAATGGAAGACGTGATGAAGCTCACGGACGATGAGTAGCCGGCGATGAGACGGGAGATCAGTGCCAATCCATTCGGGCTGTTCTTACTGCTTTTGATGGGGGGGGGGCTCTGTGTGACCGCCCTCCTGATCTCCCAGCTGGAGACCAGCATGGGCATTCTGATCGGGTTGGGGATCGCAATCGCCGTCCTTGTTTTTTTCAAAACCGAGATTGCCATCTATTTGCTGATCTTTTCCATGTTGCTCTCCCCCGAATTTGGCGTCGGTGGGTTGGCTACAACAGGAGGCACCTTGGGAAGAGGTGTCACCTTTCGTTTCGACGATTTTTTGCTGGTGATCATTGCGTTTTCCTGGCTGATCAAAAGTGCCCTTTACAAGGAATTGGGAATTTTCAAGAAAACTCCCCTCAATGGGGCAATGCTTTTTTATGCCTTCGCGTGTGTCCTCTCTACCCTGCTCGGGATAGCGGCCGGCCGGGTCGAGGTGCTGACAGGCAGCCTCTTTGTGCTCAAGTACATCCAGTACTTTGTCCTCTTCTTTCTGGTCATCAACAGCATTGAGGACCAGAAACAGCTGCGCCGTTATTGGATGGCGGTCCTGGTAACGGCTCTTATCGTGGGTGCCATCGGTCTTGCTCAGATCCCCGGCGGGGGACGAGTAACGGCCCCCTTCGAAGGGGATAACCCCGAACCCAATACCTTTGCGGGCTATCTGGCTTTTGTGATCCTCATCTGTCTCGCCCTGGCTCTGACTCTCCCCAATAACAGGAGGAGGATTTCCTATTTTCTCATTGCCGCTTTCCTCTTTATCCCCTTCTTGTTTACCCTCTCGCGAGCCTCCTATCTGGGTTTTATTCCAGGGCTGGCTGTGGTGCTGCTCCTGAACCACCAGCGGATGGTCAGCTACACCCTAATAGCTCTGGCCTTAACTCTTCTCATCTTTCCCAATGTTTTCCCGCGAGCCATTCGCGACAGGGTCACCTTTACCTGGACTCAGACGGCCAGGCCTGGCCAAGTCGTTGTTTTTGGTCAGCGACTGGATACGTCAACCTCTGCTCGACTGCAAAGTTTCCAATTGGCTAGTGTAGATTTTTTAGAGGAACCTTTGTTTGGCTATGGAGTGACGGGATGGCGTTTTATCGATGCCCAGTATTTTCGAACTTTGCTCGAGACTGGGGTAGTTGGCCTGTTAGCTCTGTTCTTCTTATTTTATAAACTTTTTTTACTTGGGCTGGAGCGTTTTCGCCACTCGAATGAGGACCCTTTCTCTAGAGGTCTGGCAATTGGATTTCTGGGGGGGTTTGTCTGCCTCCTCTTCCATGCCATCGGGTCCAACACCTTCATTATTGTCCGCATCATGCAGCCTTTCTGGCTCGTGGCTGGCCTTGTCTTTATGTTACACCTTGCGGCTGCTGAAGAGTTGCCAGAAGAGAAGGCCGAGCCCCTGGCCCAAGCTGTCTGAAAACTCCTTTCCACGATGTGTGGAATCAACGGCATCTTTGGGGAACAAAATCTCGCCCTGGTTGAGCGCATGAATGCGTGCCTCTCCCATCGGGGACCCGATGACCAGGGAGTCTACAGCAGCTCTGGGGGGACACTGGGTATGACCCGGCTTTCCATCATTGACCTTTCCACGGGCCATCAGCCCATCAGCAACGAGACGGGTGATCTTTGGATTGTCTTCAATGGAGAAATCTACAACTACCTCAGCCTGAGAGAGGAACTTGAAGGGCGAGGTCATCGCTTTTCGACTCGTACGGATACGGAAGTCATCCTCCATCTCTTTGAAGAGAAGGGATCGGAGACCCCAAAATTTCTGAGGGGCGATTTTGCCTTTGCCATCTGGAATGAAAGAGAGCAAAAGGGCTTTTTGGCGCGAGATCATTTGGGAGTCAAACCCCTTTATTACACTGCTGTTGATGGTAAGGTGATTTTCTCTTCGGAGCTGAAGGCAATGCTTCAAGAGGAGAGGCTTTCTCTTCAGCTCAATCCTGATGCCCTGGATCTCTATTGGACCTTTCTCTACATCCCCTGTCCCTGGACCATTTACAAGAACGTCTTCAAACTTCCACCCGCTACTTACCTGGAATATGAAAAGGGGGACTACAAACTGATCCAGTATTGGAAGCCGCCGGTAGACCAGGTATCCGAGGGAAGTGCTGAGGAGATGGAAGAGCAGATCTATTCGCGTCTTCGCGAGTCGGTAGAAATCCGTTTGATGAGCGACGTGCCTCTGGGGGTTTTTCTGAGCGGAGGCATAGACTCCAGCTCCATTGTTGCGCTGGTCAGTCGGAGTTCCTCGGACCCGGTGAAGACCTTTTCCATTGGTTATGGAGAGAAGTTCGCCTCCTTCGATGAACTGGAATTCGGCCGTTGGGTTTCTGATTACTATGGAACGGAGCACCACGAATTTGTGGTTCAGCCGGACATCCAGAGAACGATTTTGGAAGTGGTCGAAGCACTGGATGAGCCCTTTGGTGATTCTTCGGCGATTCCCACTTATCTGGTGAGCCAGCAAACGGCCGGCGAAGTCAAAGTGGCCTTGTCAGGCGTCGGCGGCGACGAGTTATTCGGAGGCTATCCTCGATACCTGGGTGCATTGTGGGACACTCGTTACAGAGGATTGCCCCTTGCCTTGCGGAAGCTCTTTTCCCGAATGTCCACCCTCATTCCCGAGAGGGAATCCAGTAGAAACATCG
>JACZQQ010000015.1 GCA_022545645.1 Acidobacteriota bacterium
AAAGCCTTGGATACGGTACGGCATCGATGGGGGCGCTTATCTACACCGCGCAGGTTTGGGCACCTTCGGGCGCACAGAGCGTCTGATCTCCATCGGCCTCTGAGCCCTCCACCATGGAGGGCTTTCTCTTTGGCTTTCTTATGATACAAGGGGCGCACGGCCGTGCGCCCCTACGCCGCTTGGTAAAGACAATCTATGAATAATCCCGGCCAGGGTTTACAATTCAGAGTCAGTAGCCGCCCAGTCTGTGGTTCAGGAGGAGTTGAGCAATGCCTCATATCAGGCACGTACCCTTATATCGTTTTGTCCTGTTGGTTCTCTGGTTTTTCTCACCCGGTTGTGGGCCAGCAGAGCAGATCTCACAATCTTCAGCGGCTCCCTCGGTTATCGTCATTGAGGGGGGAACGCTCATTGATGGAACAGGTGCCCCTGCCCTTTTGGGTACCCGTATTCTGATTGAAGACGGCCGCATCCAGGAAATCGTCCAAGAGGGGGAACTGAGCATCCCGGCAGGCGCGCGCGTCATTGACGCGGCCGGAAAATACATCATCCCCGGCCTGATCGATGCTCATGTTCATTACGATATGCCCTGGCTCCATCGACTCTACCTGGCCAACGGAGTGACCACGGTTCGGGACCTGGGAAGCTCGATCGAAAGGACCCTCACGCTGCGGCAGGAGATTGCTGCGGGAAATATTCTGGCACCCAGAATGTTCGTCTCCGGACCGGGCATTAACCCGAGCTCGGTCCGGGCCATGAATCTGGGCAGCGCCAAGGAAATGGCGACGAAGCTGGTGGAAGCGGGAGTCGACGGAATCAAGGTCACCGGCTACACCACGGACGAACTCAGGGACATTGTTGAGGTCGCCCACGCCAATGGATTAATTGTTTACGGGCACACGGGACCCAAGCGGGGAAATCGGGCTCCCGGGGCACGCCTGGCCGTGGAAGCGGGCCTCGACGGAATCGAGCACGCTCTGGGAATTCTGGAAGATGCCATGGACAAACCCGTCCCGGTGCCAGCCGACTACGACCCGTTCGACTCCACCCATATCTTCCGCTACTGGTATGGTCGAATGTATTCGGTCGTGAATTCCGAGAAAATCGATGAGTTGATCCAGCTGATGGTAGACAATGAAGTCTACTTTTCTCCCACACTGATCAACTTCGTTCGCAACTTTGTCCAGCGCAACACTCCCGAAGTGGAGACAGATCCCAATCTCAAGTATATCCCTGAAGATGAACCGGATCGCTTCGGACGCTTCACAGAGGAGGAACGCCAGGATTGGAGAAAAACCATGGCACTAATGAAGGAAGCCACTTACAAGTTTCATGAAGCCGGTGGACTCCTCATCAACGGAACGGATTCCCCTGGGGCAGCCCTTCCGGGTTGGAGTGTACATCAAGAAATGGAGCTTTTTGTGGAGGCCGGCTTAACGCCGATGGCGGCGCTGCTGGCCACTACCCTGAACAACGCCAAGGTTCTCAACAAAGAGGACGAACTGGGCACCGTCGAACCGGGCAAATACGCAGACCTGGTCATCCTTGACGCTGATCCTCTGCAGGACATTACCCATACCCAAGACATTCACCTGGTCATTAAGAACGGTCTAGTGCTCGATCCTGACGTCCTGCTGGAAGAGAACCTGGAACAGTTCGGGGCAAGAGGGGAACGACATTTTGATCGCAACCAGAGAAACTAGCCCGCGTTTCTCACACCAAGTCGTCGCGAAGCGGCGAAAGGGCCGGCCTGAGTGCGCTGCGCCACGCGGGAGGGCACCCGCTTTGCGGGTCGGCCCCCGCAAACGTACTGTAGGGTACGTTGAGGAGGCCGGGGTCACCGGCTGGGACATCGCCAACCATCGAGGTCCGCTGACCTGGGAGCAGGAAGAAAAGCAACGAGCTGAAGTACAGAAGATCCACTGGCACGACAATATTGAAGATCTGGTCGTTCGCTATCGCCCGAAGAGTCCAAAAAAGTGAAACTCGAGGCCAGCTATAACAATCGGACCTATGCCATCGAACTCGAAACGAAAAAGAGTTCCGAACCGGGATCCCACTTTGACATCAAGATCCAAGGACCGGATGGAGAACAGGTCCTGTCGGTTCGGGTCGTCAGCCGTGCTCAGGACCACTGGACGTTAGAAATTGACGGGCAAATCGAGGACCTCCTGATTTCCAGGCAAAGGGAAGAGGTGCTCATTGACTGGAAAAATCGCACCTTCATCGTCCAGATCGGCCGACTGAAAGAGAAACGACTCAGCGACTCAGTTCCCACTGAAACACAGCGGGCCGCAGCCCTGACGGCTCAGATGACCGGAAAGGTCATCTCCGTCCTGGCGAATGAGGGTGAAGAGGTCAAGGTGGGACAGGGTCTGGCTATTATTGAAGCCATGAAGATGCAAAATGAACTCAAGTCTCCCAAATCCGGCATGGTGATCCGGTGCAACATCCGTGAAGGAGAGACGGTGAACACGGGAGATCTGCTATTCGAGATTGACTAGGAGCCTGTCCGGGCTAGCTGCCGGCTTGCCTTGACAGGTTCCTAAGAATCTCCCCCACAAGATAGAAGGATCCGGCTGCCACCACGGTTGCAACGGGGGAAGCCAGGGCTTGACGGTAAGCAGCAGAGGAATCTTCCACCGCGATGCCTGAGGGACACAACTTCTTGAGCTCCTCAATACTTGCCGCCCGCCGGGAGTTGACTCGGGTGAGGTAGAACCGCTCGAAGGCCGCTTCCAGAATCTTCAAAACCGAGGCAATGTCTTTGTCGCTCATGATGGCAAACAGAAGTGCGCGGGGAGCTTGAGTATGGTGATCCAGAAACTTCACCAGGGCATGAGCGGCATCTAAATTATGGGCTCCGTCCAGAACGATTCTGGGGTCTGTTCCGAAGACCTGGATTCTTCCCATCCAAAACGTTTCTTCAATTCCCTTTCGCATACAGGAGGTGGCCAACGAAAAACCGGATTGGCCCAGGACCTCGGCAGCCTGTATGGCCAGAGCTGCATTTCCCACCTGGTGTTGACCGTAAAGGGGAAGCTGGAACTCCATCTCGTGGAAGCGAAAAGCATACTTCCCGTCAGAAGACTCCGAGCATTGAATTGCCCCGGAATCCAATTCCTGAAGCTCGACCTTGTTCTTGGAGGCCTCGCTCCGGAAGACCCGCTGTACCTGAGATCGTTGAGGAGCCATCAGCGCGAATTCAGCGCGGGCCAGAATGCCCGCCTTTTCAAACGCCACTTCCTCCAAAGTCTCACCTAGAAATCTTTGGTGATCGAGTCCCACCGGAGTCAGAATGGCCAGCAGAGGATCCACCACATGGGTACTGTCCAGGCGTCCTCCCATACCCACCTCCAGAATGGCCAGTTCCACTTTCTGTTCCAGGAAGTAGAGGAATGCAACAGCCGTCAAGGTCTCGAAGTAGGTGGGGTGAAAGGAGCGCTCCAGTCCCTCGATCGCATCAACCACACTGCTCAGATGGTGAGCAAACCTCTCGGAATCGATGGGACCCTGATCCACTACAAAACGTTCTTCCACCCGCATGAGGTGGGGTGAGGTATAGAGTCCATTTCGAATCTCACAGGCCGTGCAAACTGAATTGAGAAAGCGAGCGACCGAGCCCTTCCCATTGGTCCCACCAATCAGAACAGAAGGGTACTTCAAATGGGGATTGCCGAGTGCCTCAAGGAGTGCTCGGATCGTCTCCAATCCGAACTTCATGGTCATCACTTCATCGCCAAGCTTTTCCAGATAGGTCAGACACTGGGCGTAGTTCATCGTTTTGGCGCGCTTCGCGCGCAGAAAATAGAAAATAGAAAATAGAAAAAAAGAATTCGTTTTGAATTTGGAATTTGAGATTTTGAATTTCAGCCGGTCTTCCGGTCTGAACTCAGTCCTCAGTCCTCAGCACTCAGTCCTCTCTGCGGTCAGCCGGTCTGCCGGTCCGTCCCCATGAAGACCAGCCAATCGGCAATGAATTCGGGAAGATCTTTTCGGGAGAGCACAGCATCAACCATCCCATGCTCCAGCAAAAATTCGCTTCGCTGGAAGCCCTCGGGAAGCTTCTGGCGTATGGTCTGCTCGATCACCCGGGGACCGGCGAATCCAATCAGGGCCTTCGGCTCTGCAATATTCAGATCCCCCAACATGGCGAAACTGGCAGTGACTCCTCCTGTGGTCGGATCGGTGAGCAAGGAGATATAGGGAACCCGCTGCTCGTGCAGTCGAGCCAAGGCAGCACTAATCTTGGCCATTTGCATCAGCGAGAGAACACCCTCCATCATCCGCGCCCCGCCGCTTGCAGAGACAACAATCAAGGGCTTTCGGCTATCCAGCGAGCTCTCGATGGCTCTGGTGATCTTTTCACCCACTACCGAGCCCATACTGCCCCCGATAAAGCTGTATTCCATGGCAGCACAGATCACAGGGTGACCCTGGATGGTGCCTTCGGCATTCACCACGGCTTCATTGCTGCCCGTTGACTTCACGGCTTTGGCAAGACGTTCCTTATAGATTTTCTTGTCGACAAAGTGCAATGGATCAGAGGACTTCAGGTGGGCATCGAATTCCTTGTATCGACCCTCATCCAGTAGAAACTCCAGACGCTGGCGGGCGCCAATCTTGAAGTGATGGTCACATTTGGGACAGACATGAAGGCTGCTTTCCAGTTCCTTCTTCCAAATCACATTCTCGCAGTTCGGACACTTGGTGAAAAGCCCCTCGGTCTGGACCCGCTTCTCCTGATGAACAGGGGTTTGGAGCGGGGATTTATCCCTTTTAAACCAAGCCATTTGCTCATGATAGTGGAAAAGAACGGGAAGGAACAACTCTCCAATCCTGGACGAGAGACCCCACTGGAAGGGTTTTGACAGGTAAGGTCGGCAACGCTATACTTTCCTCACCTGTGAAGACCCCGCACTGACGGGTCAGGCCAAGCTTTCAGGGAATCCGAAAACACCGATGCAACAGCAAGAATTCAAGATGTTTGAGGATCGGAAAATCCTTTCCGTGTCTCAGATTGTCAACGATGTCAAAGTGCAACTGGAAACCCAATTTCAGGACATTTGGGTTCGGGGAGAAATTTCTAACTTTAAAACGCCCAGCTCCGGTCACAGTTACTTCACCCTCAAAGACAGTGATGCTCAAGTCAGAGCAGTCTGTTTTAGAATGCAGAGGCGTCTCTTAAAGTTTCGTCCCCAAGACGGGATGGATGTGATCGTTCACGGTTCACTCTCCGTTTACCCTCCTCGTGGCGAGTTTCAGTTGGTCGTGGAGTTCATGGAGCCGGTAGGCCCTGGAGCTCTGCAACTCGCCTTTGATCAATTGAAATCGAGACTGAAGTCTGAAGGTCTCTTTGAGGAAGTTCATAAAAAAAGTCTACCGCTTTTGCCCAGCAAGATAGGGATCGTGACCTCATCCACTGGAGCCGCGATCCAAGATATCTTAAGGGTGCTCTCACGACGTAATGACCGGTTGAACATCCTGATCTTTCCAACTAAGGTTCAAGGAACGGGATCCGCTCAGCAAGTGGCCCGGGGAATCCATTATTTCAACACCAGAGAGGACATTGATGTGATCATCGTGACCCGGGGCGGTGGATCTCTGGAGGATCTCTGGGCCTTCAACGAAGAGGAGGTAGCCCGCGCCATCTTTGATTCGGACCTTCCCGTCATCTCAGCTGTGGGTCACCAGGTCGACTTCACCATTGCTGATTTTGTCGCCGACCTCAGGGCACCTACTCCATCAGCAGCCGCCGAGATTGTCTCGGGAACGCGGGAGGATTTGTGCACCCGTGTGGAAGGCTTTCATCAACGATCCGTTCAAGCTATTCAACTCTGCCTCAAGGACAAGCGTGAAGAGCTTCGTAGACTGGCCTCCAGTCGTGCTTTCGTGGACGCTGAGAGTAAATTGCGATTCTTCCTACAACGTCTGGATGAACTTCAGGCCCGATTGGTTCAAACCATTCCTTCCCTGATCAGTGGGACTCGCCAAAAGTTTACTCAACAAGAACAAAGTTTAGGCCAGCAGATCCATTTTTATCTGCAGAACAAGAAACATGCGCTCACAACTCTGAGTACCCAACTTCAGGCCTTCTCTCCTCTGGCGGTTTTAGAGCGAGGCTATGCTATCGTTACCGGGAAAGACAGGGAAATTGTCCGTGACCCCAATCGTGTAGAGAAAGGAGACACGATTGGAATTCGAGTAGAGCAAGGCGAATTCCGAGCGAAGAAGATATAAAGAAAGAGAGAGAAGATGGAGTATAAGGACTTCGAAAATGCATTGGCCCGCTTGGAAAGTATCGTCGGGGAACTGGAACAAGGAGAACTTGCGCTTGAAAAGGCACTGAAACTGTTTGAGGAGGGCATTAAGATCTCCCGATTTTGTAGTACCAAGCTCGACGAAGCGGAGCGAAAGGTAGAAATCCTGTTGAAAGACGAGAAGGGAGAACTCACCGAAAAAGCCTTCCAGCCTGAGGGAGAGCCCTCAGCTTGAAAAGAGAAACGACCCCTGTCCTGACAAACGACTTGACCTTCCAAGAGTACATGGACCAGCGAAAGCTGACCATAGACAAACACCTGGATCATTGCTTACCCCCCCTTGATACCCCTCCGGAAATCATTCACCAGGCGATGCGTTACAGCGTCTTCCCAGGGGGAAAGAGGATTCGGCCCATACTGGCTCTAACCACGGGAGAAGCTGTGGGAGGTGACTTTCAGAAATTGATTTCTCTGGCTGCTGCGCTGGAGATGATCCACACCTACTCGCTCATCCATGATGACCTCCCTGCCATGGATGACGATGATTATCGTAGAGGTCAACCGAGCACACACAAGAAGTTTGGAGAAGCGATCGCCCTTTTGGCTGGCAATGGCCTCCTGATCCGGGCCTTTCAGCTGCTTGCGGAACTTCCCGCTCAGGCAGCGGAGATGGAAACCAAGGTTGCGATCCTGGATCAGATTTGTCGGGCCATTGGAACCACCCAGGGGATGTTAGCAGGCCAGGTGATGGACCTGGTGAAGAAAGGCAAACCCTTCTCCGCCCAACAACTGGAGCAGATCCACTGCGCCAAAACGGGCGCCTTGATCCAGGCTTCAGTTTGCTGCGCCGCCTTGCTGTCGGGAGCTTCAGAGGAAGCCTGCAAGAGGCTTAGCACCTTTGGCCGAAGGATAGGACTTGCTTTTCAGATTGTGGACGACATTCTCGACTCTTCGCAGGATTCGAGCAAACCGCCCGCGACCTATCCTGCAATGTACGGTCTCGAGGCCAGTAGCAAAATGGCCATCGAACTGGTGGAAAAGGCCATTCAGGACATCGAGTTTCTGGGTTCTCGAGGTGAGACACTCACAGAATTGGCTCGATTCATCTCGGTGCGAAGAATCTGAGGAAGAGACAGACCGCAGACCGCAGACCGCAGACCAACAGAAAAGTGAAGATAGACCACGACCGCTGACAAAGGGATGGCAGCACGACAGCACGAAGCCAAAAGAAGGCTCGATGATCTTCTGGTAGATCGGGGACTTGCTGAGGATAGCAAGCGCGCAGCCGCAATCATCCTGAGTGGAGTGGTGCTGGTTGATGAACAAAGAGTCGACAAAGCAGGCATGCTGATCGATTCCGCTTCTGAAATCCGGATCAAAGGGGCAGAGCAACAGTATGTCTCCCGAGCAGGCTTCAAACTCGAAGGGGCTTTAAGGCAATTTGCCCTTCAGGTCCGGGGAAAGGTTTGTGTTGATCTGGGTGCTTCAACCGGTGGTTTTACGGACTGCCTGCTCCAACAAGGGGCTGTAAAAGTCTATGCTTTTGACGTGGGTCGAGGACAACTTCACTGGGATCTGCAACAGGATGCTCGGGTGGTTGTTCGCGATTCCATCAACGTTCGGCATCTCACCCGGGCGATGGTCGAGGATCCGGTTGATCTGATTACCGTCGACTTGGCCTTTATTTCTCTGCGTCTGATCTTTCCCTGTCTCAAACAATTCCCTTCTGCCGAAATCATCGCTTTGGTGAAGCCTCAATTTGAAGCTCGTCGAGACGAGGTCCCAGCCGGGGGGATCATTCACGACAAAGAACTCCAGGAGGATATCGTTGGCAGGGTGAAGGGTTTTGCGGCCAGCGAAGGATTCAACCTTCTCGGGGAAATGGCCTCCGCACTGGAAGGGCGGAAAGGGAACCAGGAGTACTTTCTCTACTTAAAGAATGAGTAAGGGGCAGCCGGTGGCTGACCCGAACCGAGTGAGCGGCGCATTCTTTACCCGTGTGGCTTCGGTTTTGCCATCCTAACTGTTCGGGCGAGCCACCGGTGCGCCCCTTGTATCAGCGACCCTTGATATACCCAAGAGAGGCAATAAGCTTGTCCAAGTACTGCGCTAGTTGATCCATGTTACTGTCAAACTTCCTCCAGAAAACACTGATACCCGATTGGGCAGTGTCGGAAACAATTTTGGGAGCTAAACAGGGAACGCCATATCTGGAGGCGACCTGTAACGCAAAGGCACTTTCCATATCGCATATTCGAGCCCCAAACTGCTGATAAAGAGCTAGTCTCGACTTGGCTCGCAGGACCGCGGTGGAGACGGTGAGCCCGCAACCTTCAATCTCCCAGCCATCCCCCTCCCGCAACATGGACGTCAACTCCGCATCGGCTGGGAAACAAGAGCCATCCTTTAAACACCATTCCTGAGGGAACACCACCTGCCCTAATCCCAGGGAAGGATCCAACTGTCCTGCGGTTCCGGTAAAAATCAGGAGAGAAGGAGGTTCCGATTGAAAAACGCTTTCCAGGCTCTTCCGGGTCCGATGGGCACCTAACCCCGTGACTAGAAAGCGGCAATCGACCTGAAGGCGCCCCTGCAAAGCAGTGGACTCCTGTTTCAAGGCACAAGCGATGAGTAATCTATTTTTTATCATCCGATCTTAAGAGAGACAGAATAGAACTTTTTCACAATTCCAGCTGAATTTTATAGCATCACGGGTAGTTCCAATGGTATCTATCTGTCATGCGCTGCCCATTTTGTGATCATCAGAAGGATCGAGTGGTCGATTCACGTGAAGGCAAGGAGGGGAATGTGATTCGCCGGCGACGCGAGTGTCTCGGCTGCAGGCATCGCTTTACCACCTACGAAAGAATGGAAGACATCCCCTACATGGTGGTTAAAAAAGAAGGAAGGCGGGAGAGGTTTGACCGCTCCAAGCTCGCTCAAGGCCTGTCGAGAGCATGCGAAAAAAGATCCGTTGCCGCCCATCAGTTGGAGGAACTGGTGGAAGCGGTCGAGAAGCGTTTCCTGGAAACCCCCGCTCGCGAGCTTACCTCACGGGAAATCGGCGAAT
Source organism: Acidobacteriota bacterium (assembly GCA_022545645.1). Taxonomy (GTDB): domain Bacteria; phylum Acidobacteriota; class UBA6911; order RPQK01; family JADFOI01; genus JADFOI01. The sequence goes on from JACZQQ010000015.1 coordinate 9,331, forward strand.
ATGTCATGGGGCGTCTGAAGGAGATTGACAAGGTCGCCTACGTGCGGTTCGCATCAGTATATCTGGAGTTCGAAGATGTCAGGGAGTTTACCAAGGAGATCAACCAAATTCTTGAGTAGGTATCCCCCATGGATTTGACGACACCGTGTGAACAGGAGCTGACCCAATGGATCGGGGAACACCCTCAGGACCTTCCCTCTTCGATGATTAAACACATTGGCGATGACTGTGCCGTATTCGATTCACGTTCTCTCTCCAAACTGGCCGTCACTGCAGACATGCTCCTGGAGGACGTCCATTTCCGGCGCCGCTGGATCAGTCCCTATTTCCTGGGCCGCAAGTCTCTCTTGGTCAATCTGAGTGATCTGGCGGCTGTGGGTGCCCAACCTTATGCCTGCCTGCTGGCTTTGGCTTTACCTGGGGATCTCACTGAAAGCTACTTCAACTCCTTCATGAAGGGCTTCCTGGAGGAAGGAGCGCGATGGGGGGCTCCACTGATTGGGGGAGATCTGTCTCAGAGTGCAAGCATTTTCGTGAGCGTGACTGCCTGGGGTTCATTCCAGACCGGTCGTCCTCTTTGGCGGTCGGACGCCCAGGATGGGGACATCCTGGTATTAATCGGTGAGGTCGGACTCTCTCGACTGGGCCTTGAAATCCTCCGCAGAGAAGACTTCTCTGAGCTGTGGAAAATCGACAGTGAAGATTCACTGGCCCATTGGGCGGGAGACGATTTTCGGAATCGGTGCCTCATAGCCCATTTATTGCCCCAATCGCTGGTTCATGTGGGAACCTGGCTGTGCGAGAATCGCGTTGTCAATGCCATGATTGACGTTAGCGATGGGCTCGGTTCCGACCTGCTTCAGATTGCCCGTCAAAGTCAATTGGCAGCAGAAATCGAGGTGGACCAGTTGCCTTTACCCGACCGGAAAATCGGGGAGATCGATCCACTGGAAGCAGCACTCAATGGCGGGGAGGATTACGCTCTGCTCTTCGCAACATCCGAGAAACAGTTGGATCGGCTGAACTCAGAGTATCGGACTGATTTTCCACCTTACCGGGTTATTGGCCGCCTGTACAGCGGTGAGCCCGGCCTGTTCCTCAAGCGAGGAGAAAAACGGGAAAGGTATGAACCGAGAGGGTTTGATCACTTCAGTTCGTGTTAACATAAACGCTTATTTTTGAGATGAAGAAAACATTCTTTCTGGTCAGCTTGCTGTGCGGGGTGATCAGCGGTCCGTCGTCCGTCTTGATGGGTCAGTCAGCAGACTCCGTGGAGGACCTCGTCAACATGAAACTCACAGTTGACGTTCGCATCTTCACCGTCATGGCCGCTCTGAACGCGGCGGGCTTTGACTATGAGACCCCGGGGAAGACGATGTCGGAGTTACGCCGGGATATCCGTCAAGAGCTGCAACAGACCGATCCCGGGCTTCTCGAGCGGCTGCAAGCCTTCTACCAGGAGCATCGGCAGGGAAGCGATGGGATCGATAACCAGGTGTCCTATGTTTCCCTGGCCTTGTTGCTCTCAGGCCCCCCTCAGTTCAAGCTCCTCTTTGAGGAGAAGAAAATCCCCGCCGACGCTCGTCGACTGCTCGGATTTGAGCGTCTTGTCCAGGAGTTTTACCAAAAGGCCGGTATTCAATCGATGTGGGAGCGCTATCAATCAACCTATGCCGAGGAGTTGGAACTCTATCGACCTGTTCTGAGAGGGATGATCGAGCAAACTCTGGAATATTTTCGCATTCCGCCAAGATCTGTAATGGATCGACGGATTGTCCTCATTCCCGATCTCCTGAATGCCAAGAACATCGTCAACGCGCGCAGTCTGGAACCGGTCTACTACATTGTGGTGGGTCCCACAGACAATGCGACCGACAATCATCGCCAGCTTCAACATGGTTACCTCCACTATCTGATCGATCCCCTGGTGGAAAAGTTCGGACTTCAATTACTGAAACACAGCGATCTTATGGAGCTGGCCCACAGGCAACCGCAACTGGATGCACAGTATCAAAATAAGTTTTTTCTGCTAGTAGCAGAATCCCTTATCGAAACGATTCTATGGAAGATTCACCTACCGGAGGATCCCGACCGTGAGCTGGTTAGCCTGTTTCGTCAAGGCTTCATATTCGTTCCCTATTTTCAGCGAGGTCTCAAGCGGTACGAAGAAACCGAGCTCATTTCATTTCCCTCTTTTGTGGAAGACCTTTTTAAAGACATTAAAAAATCGCAGATTGAGGAAGATGAGAAGGTCATTGCAGCTCTCGAAAGCGATCTGAGGATCGAACAGGAAAAAGAGGCTCAGTCCCAACAGAGAACTCAGGAGGAAGTCGATCGGCGAAACCGGGTGAACTCCTTGTTGAATCAGGCAGCGGTCTTGCTTTCGAAAAGAGAGTATCTGTCTGCAGGAGAACAGCTCCAGAACCTCCTGAGAGAGGACCCTGAAAACGGAAATGCTTACTTCTATCTTGCCCAAATTGCTTCTCAACAGGAGCAGCACGAGGAAGCCGTCCAGTACTATAGGCAGGCTACCGAATCTCCGGGTGTGCCCGAATGGGTTCAGGGCTGGTCCTTGCTCCGGATCGGTAATTACCAGGCCTTCCAAGGCGACTTTGGAGGGGCCCGCACTTATTTTGATCGAGTCCTGGAAATGAAAGGCGATCTGCGAGGGGCCAGGGAGGAAGCTCAAGGCTCGATTGATAAGCTGCCCTAGCTAGACTTCTGGGCTTTTCTCATCTTCCTTTTTGTGGCAAAATTCCCCGGAGCTAAAAACAATGAATTCAAGACACTCAAGTCTGGAGGATAAGATGAGGTATCTTTTATCAGTATTTCTGGTGATCACCGTCGCTTCGGTACTGTGGCTCTCAGCTGCCGTCCCACAAACTGAAGAATCCCAGATCGAGGGAAATCTGTACACCAATATACGTCTGGGCTTCTCGTTCCTATTCCCCTCAGGCTGGGATGTGCAGCAAGCGGATGATCGGGATATCAATACCCTGGGCGACAGCACAGTTGTGTTCAAAGCCAGAAATCCTGATCTTACGCTGTTCGCTTTTTCTGCAAACCTGCCCGCCCCCTCAGCCACGACCCCGGTGATCGACACCGGAGCGAAATGGTTGGGTATCCATGAGGAAGAGATGGAAGAGCAGAACTTCGAAGTTCGAGGCAACATCCGTCCAGTGCTTTATGGCAACTTCGAGTTTTACCGTCTGAACTTCCGCAGCCGCGAGCGCAGGGACAGGATCTATCAGACTGTGGTGGTTACCACGATCGATCGCAAGATCATTGGCTTTGGGGTGAGAGGAAAGTCCGAAGATGACATCGATGAGGCATTGGAATCAATCGAGAGCATCAAATTTTTTGACGCCGAATTTACTGCCTATGACGCGGTCGTCCAGGCCACTGAGCCTGAAGAGGTCATTCAGCTGGGGAAGAAATTCCTGGACCTGTTTCCTGACAGCGACCTCGCCACCTTTGTGCACAAGCGTTTGGCGATTTCTTATCAGCAACTGAACGACTACGAAAATTTGGTCTTCCACGGTGAGAAGACGATCGAATTACGCCCCGATGATCCGGACATACGTCCTACTTTGGCCATGGCCTTCGCGGAGCAGGGTGAAAATAACAAGGCGATTGACTACGCCGTAGAGGGACTCAGACTCCTGGAGACGATCGAGAAACCCGCCGACACCCCTATTCGGCGATGGGTAGCGTTGAGGGACCGCGGAGTGGCCGACGCCAACTACGCTCAGGGATTGGCTTATTTGAAGAAATCACTTGGCACGGTGGGAGACAGTACCGTGATTCTCAACCGTTCCATTGAATACCTCGAGAAGGCCATTGAAGCGGATCCCAGATTCGATGCCGCCTACTTCCGGCTCGGCTACACCTATACCCGGTTGAACGAAGCCGATAAGGCTATCGAGAATTACGCTCGAACAGCAGCCATCGATGGAATCGCTGCACAGCTGGCTCTCGAGCAACTTCAAACACTCTATGACTTTCTCAAAAGAGATCCTGCCGGCATCCCCCAGTTTACTCAAGAGCAGCTCGCCTATATCGACGGGAAAACCGCCGAAAAAGAGGCACAGATTCAACTTCTGGAAGAGGAGGAACGAATGAAGCTGCAGCAACAACTGGACCTACAATTACAGCCACAGCAGCCACAGCCTCCACAGCAACAGCAACAGCAGCAGTATTAGTCAAAAGCACTGGACTGGCGTTACGCTCCTCCCATGGAAAAAAGCAATCCTGGTGAAGATGGACTCAAGGATTTGCAGGAGCTGCAAAGGCGACTCGACTATTCGTTCAAGGACACGGTTCTGCTCGAGCGGGCACTGACTCACAGTTCATTTGCCTATGAGAGGAAGTCGGGTATAGAAGGGGAAGTATCAGAGGATTACGAGTCGATGGAGTTCCTGGGTGACACCATCCTCGGTTTTCTCATCAGCGAACACCTGTTCCTAAGCCAGCCCTCCCGAAGCGAGGGAGAACTTTCGAAAATCAGATCCTTTCTCGTCTCGGCCAACCATTTAGCCTCTCTTTCTCAGGAGTTGGACTTGGGGGCTTTTCTGAGATTGGGCCACGGGGAGGAGAAAACAGGTGGACGGAAGAAAAAAGCCCTTCTGGCAGATCTCTTTGAAAGCCTCATCGCCGCCATCTATCTGGATGGAGGCTTCGAGCCTACTCGTCGCTTCGTGTTCTCCCGGTTTAGCTCCCGGCTCGAGGAAATCGCCGAGGAACAACTGGACTTTCAAGACAGCAAATCGCTTCTCCAGGAACAACTGCACGCCCGAGGATTCACCGAACCAGCTTATCAGGTGGTGGAGGAACTCGGCCCAGATCACAGCAAGCAATTTGTCGTAGAAGTTCACATCGAGGACAAATTTCTGGCCACGGCCAGAGGCAGATCAAAAAAAGAAGCGCAACAAAGAGCGGCCGAAAAGGCTCTCGAAGGTTTGGAAGATCTCTTATCCTAGCCGGGATTATTCATGACGAACCAGAAAATGAGCAGGGTGACCACATCAAAGAGGGCATGAGCAACGATAGGGGCCACCAAATTCCGTCGCCAGATGTAAAGAAGCCCAAAACATAGTCCAAGAATTCCCGCTCCAACCGCGTTATCGATTCCCTGCACAGCATGCCCAAAAGCAAAAAAGAGACTCCATAGGGTGAGTCCCACAATGATCCCCACTCGACGACCGTCCTGTTCACTCGGGGAGCGACCCGAAATTCTTAAAAAAGGCATGAGAAGGATTGCTCCCAAATAACGCTCAAACCGATCCAGGACAAAGGCCCGCTGGATCTCCTCCTTGATACCTCCCACATAAATGCTGCTGATCAAAAACAGCAGCAGGACACCATAACTTTCGATCAACTCCAGTAGCGGGTTACTGGTGGAGACATAATCAGGCAAGAAGAAGTTAAAGAAGATGTTCACCAAAAGAGTGGACCCGAAAAGCAAGGGTAAACAACCGATGCCCAGTAGGATTTCCCAGCCAGGATTGTTCCAAATCCAACCGATGTTGCGCAGGCTTTCTCCCCGAGATCGCAAAAGAAGGACGATAAAACACAGGGTGATGCAAGCCTCTGAAGCCATGAACAGAAACAGAATCCGAGTATCACTTAGAATCCCAGCACTCCCGACATTCAAGAAAATGAAGCCGATCTGAACTAAAACGGGTCCGGCAAGGGCCACCAACAGGACTTCAAAGAGCGCCCAAAACCGACGAATAAAGTCCTCTCCTGTCCCGGTGGCGGGCTGTGGATGTGATGGTTCCATGGAGCCAACATTCTACGACAAACGCATGATAAGGAAACCAGACTCTCTACCGGTTGGATCTGCCAACCCGTTGTGCTCATGGGGCCTCCCCGAATCGTACACTTGTGCTTTTGTGCTTTCGTGCTTTCGCATTGAGGACTTATTTTGAATCTCGTGCTTCGGATTTCGTGCTTTTGAATGGGGGATCTCTCTCGCTCCCCACATGAGGGGCACCTCTAGAAAATCCGGGTATAATGAGCCCCTGTATTGTTCTAAAGGAATTTATGCTCAGGCGCTTTCTAACATTATCGACTCTAGCGCTCTCCTTAATCACATCAGGTGTTGCCCAAAACAAAGAAAAGATCAAGCAACTGGCGCCGAGCGCCCAGGGGTCGACGGGCCTATTCAATCTCTATCTGGCCGATACCTTGCGCCGCGGCGAAGTCAGTCTGGGCCTGAACATCACCCATTTCAATCGAGAACCGGGAGATCTCGACTTTACTCTCTTTCCAGTCTCAATCACCGTGGGCTTGCATGATCGCGTGGAGTTCTTTGTTGCCTGGGAAACTCACCGACGGGTCAATGGGAATGCCATAACAGTCAACAAAGTCGGGCCCGGAGATCCCATCGTCCCCGCCCGTCTGAACAATAGTCTGGGTAGCGTGGGCTTCTTCAATGACTCGCCTTTCCTGGACGTCGGCTCTGGCCAAGGCTCGGGTGAACTCCGGAGCGGGCTTAAATTCAATCTTCTTTCCGAAGTAAGGGGCAACCCCTTGAGCCTGGCCGTTCAGCCCATCATCAAATTTCCTCTATCCCAGAGCCGAACCCGCCTCTTGCAAGGTTTGACAAACGGCATCCTTGAAGCCGGATATGACTTTATCCTCTCCAAGAATGTGGCCCACGGAGGAACCATCACCGGAAACTATGGCCATCTTTTTGCTGGGGACTCCCAGGGTATCCGTTTACAACACCGGACAAACTATGGCCTCGGTTTTGAGATGCCGATTGGCGCCGGAAGAGTCCGGGCCATTGGGGAGTTGGTGGGGAGTCGTTTCTTTGGAGAGAGAACCCAGGGAGCGAATCCCAAATCGCCGGTAGATCTCTACCTGGGTCTACGGATCTCCCTCGCCCGCTGGATCTCCCTCTCAGCCGCCTACAACCTCAATCTCAACACCATTAACGGGGATCTTCCGATTTACGATATCCCTTCCACAGGTCGATCGGGCTGGTTTCTTCAAGTGACCTTTCAGCGAAAAATTAATCGAGCTCCGAGCATCCGATGTCAGCCAAATCGCGTCATCATCGAGGAAGGAGAATCGACCACCATTCAGGCAGTCATCGTAGATTCGGATAACAGCTTACTCTCACTTACATGGAGAGCCAGCGCCGGAAGGATCTCCCAGCAAGGCACCCGGGTCCTCTTTGACTCCACCGGGCTTCAGGTTGGAGAGTACACCGTGACAGCGGAGGTAGGCGACGGAGACCGCACGGCTTCCTGTTCGACCGACATCACCGTCGAGAGTCCTGCACGATGAATGCCGTGCTGTCGTGCTGTCGTGCTGTCGTGCTGTCGTGCTGTCGTGAAGAATGAAAGCAGCGAAGGGCGACACTTAGTGCCTCGTTTCATAAATACGGTAACGTTTGTGGCGAGCGCGACGGCGTCGAGTTTGCGAAGTGACGACGACGAGATGTCTATGCGCATCGCGGAGGAGGAGCGACAAAGAAATCGATGCCGTCCCGCCGCCACCCTTTGGGCTGAAGGGGTTGCGGGCGATCTCTGTGTCCCTTGTCGTCGCCGATGTCCCTGCATCGCCTCCTCCTCGCTCCTTGACCTCGCCTCGCAAGCCCCTTCAGCAAACGTCATCGTATTTATGAAGCGAGACACTTCGTCTTACAATTCGGTAAAATGAATGGATAACATGCGAGTTATAGGTTTGTTCTTCTGGTTGTTCATCGTTGCCTTGAGTTCATGGGGTTTGTCCCAACCACGGGTTACTCCTCTTGGCCCCTATGGTGGCGACGTACGATCTTTAGCGGTCCATCCCCAGCGTCCCAAAGTCGTTTTCCTGGGGACATCCGATGGACAGATTTTTGTCTCTGAAGATGTTGGAGGGAGCTGGACTAAGTTAGCTCCGGGGCTCAACCGACGCAACCTGGTCATCGATAACCTGGCCTTCGATCCCCTCGATCCCGACACCCTCTATGCGGCAACCTGGGAACTGAAGAGTGACAAGGGGTGGCTTTTCCGAACCCGAGACGGTGGACAGACCTGGCAGGAAATTTCATTGAAACGCTTCAACAGTGCCATCCGAGCCATCGCTATATCCCCGTCCGATCCCCAGAGGATTGCTCTGGGCATTTCCGAAGGTGTCCTCCTCAGTCTGGACGGCGGACGAAGCTGGAATAGAATCACTCGAGGCTACCGCAGCATGTACAATGTGGAGTCGCTGGCTTTCGATCCCAGAGATCCCGATACTCTTTACGTCGGAACCTGGCATCTGGGATTTAAGACGACCAATCTGGGAAAGAAATGGACGGCCATTCACAGCGGAATGATATCCGACAGCGATATGTTCTCCCTGCTGGTCAATCCCCAGAAACCTGAAGTCCTCTTCTCCAGTGCCTGTACCGGGATCTACAAGTCAGAAAATGGAGGACTCAACTGGAAGAAACTCAAGAACGGATTACCCAAGGAAGCAAAAAGAACCCGCACCCTCCATTTGGACCCTTCCAACCCCAATACTATTTATGCGGGCACCACGGTGGGGCTTTTTGTCTCCCATAACGCCGGCAGCAGCTGGAAGAAACTGCTTTCCGACGTTGTGATCAACACGGTCGCCACGGACCCGGAAGACCAGCAGGTCATCCTGGTGGGAGCGGATGATGCGGGTGTTCTGAAGAGCACGGATGGAGGTTTAACCTTTCATCCAGCCAATAACGGATTTGTCCATCGCCAAGTGGTCGCGGTCACCTCCGATCCCCATCATCAAGACCACTACTACGCCAGTGTCTCCTCCGACGGACCTTATGGGGGATTTTTCTTCTCCCATGACCGGGGAATCACTTGGGAACTATACAATGAGGGCCTGGAGGATATCCTTCTGGCAGATATCAAAACGATCTTACCGGCTGGTCTCACCCAGCGAGTCTATCTTGGAACCCGGCAGGGGATACTTGCAGGTATGCCCTCACGTGAACCGTGGCGGAGTATCGACACCACCCATAATTTGGCCGTTTTAGACCTCACTTTCGTAGATACACGTGAAAAGGGGATCTTCCTAGCCACCGAAGAGGGGATCTTTCATCTGGATCTCACAGAGAACAATTTAACCCACCTTGAGATCCCTGACCACGAGGGTAAAGTGAATTCGGTTTTTTATGATCCGAGTACGGCTCTCCTCTTAGCGGCTACCGACAAGGGGGTCTTTCGGTCCGAGAATGGTGGACAGACTTGGAGCAGGAAGGTCGAAGGACTTCCCAATGCGCCTATTCACGTATTAGAGAAAAGTGGGCAACGTCTCTTCTCCGGTACCCGCGATGGCCTTTTTGTCAGCGATGACGGGGGTGAGCAGTGGTCCAGGTCTGAAGATGTTTATCCGATTGACATCATCGCCATTCAAGCCAATCCTATGGCAAGCAACCAAATCTTCGCCACTGACTCGGTATCGGGTCATCTCTTCTACACGAGCAATGGAGGTCATGAATGGGAAATCATCCAGCGGGGGCTCCACAGTTCCAGCATCGCCGCACTTGGCTTTAACGCATCAGGCGAGCTACTGGCTGGGACAATTTCCGATGGGATCTACCTGATCGAACCCCCGGCTCAACAGACAGCCGAGGGGCGGTAGCCCGGACTATGCATAATCCGGGCTAGACTCGAACTGCACTCATGTCGATTTCTTATCTTTATCTTTTGCTGGCCTTCACGGGCGCCCTCTTGTTCATATTGGCCCAGATCCTCCTGCGCAGACCGTGGCAATTGAAACCTACCGGAATTCAGAGTCTTCTGGAACAGGAAAGTCTTGCCGACCAGGAACTTGAGCTTGAACTGGACCAGGAATACCTTGTTCCCCTTGTCATTTACGAAGATGACTACCCCGCTTTCGGAAATGTCATTCGACTGGTTTTAGAGAGTTTTTCCCTTGGACGTTTCCTGGAGGAGAGCGATTTTCAAGAAGCTCTGATCTCTCTTCGAGATTCTGTTTTTCAGTCAACCGACCCACAAGAGTTGGTCTCAACAATGTGTGTGATCGTGAACACCTTTGTCAGGGATCCCGATGTGGAATACCAATGCCGGCCGCATTTGAAGGTTCTGGTCGATCAGTTCTTGCGAGAGGTGGAAATCGCTCCGGATGAACCGTGAGTGATGGGAACAACTCGTGTCCCGGAAACGCGGTCGTGCGCACCCCGACACCAGGGGTCAAAGATACTCCAAAGTAGGCCCACCACAGTCGCGACCACGGGCAGAAAAAGGAAGATTCTAATCACAAGGGACTGAAACGGCACCGTCTCCGACTCTTCTCCCACCAACTGCAGATCAGTCAGGTACATGCCGGGTGTCTGGCCACTCAGGATAAGAAAAAAGAATGAATTGAGAAAGAAAAAAGAGAGCGCAACAACTATTCCCAGGTGTAGCGAATTCGCTGAAAAGAAGTCAAAGTTCAGAATCTTCGCCGCCGAGAAACTGAAGACAACGGCGATCAAGACAGGTAGAAAAATATCAATGATCCCGGCTAACATTCGAGAAAATAGAACTTCATGCGAGAGTCCGTTCTCGCTGGCAACCCGCTCTTCACTGGTGGAAGCGGATAAATCTACAGGTTCTGGTACCGCAGGGACCTCCAGTGTCAACGCCTGCTGCTTGGGAAGGTGAGATCGAAGCCCTCTGCTGGTACCCAGGGGAGTTCGAAGCAAGGGTTTCTCCGCCAAAGGCCGCGACGCGCGCGCGTTCCTGGCAAAGGTGACAACTCTCTGCTTCTTCAATCCCGGGGCCGAGTCTCCCAAACTGTAATCAAAGAGAGGGCGCTTTCTTTCAGTCTTGGTGGCTTTCGGCTGCAGCCTCTTACGACCCTTTGGATCCTCTCTGCCCTCTTTCTCAGCGTGCTCAGCAAGCTTATGCCTGATCTGCAAACGCCAATCGTAAGTTTCCGATTCCCTGCGGGTAGTGGGTTGGCCTGATGTTCCTTTCGGTGCCTCCGTTCGGATAGGGGTAATCTCAATCCCGCACTGAGGACAGCTTTTCCCGGAAATCTGGATTCGACAACGAGGGCACTCCACCAGCCAATGCTAGCAAAGGGAGCCGATAGTTCCAGGTCGGAGCGCGCTTCCCGCGTTCGTGCTGTCGGTCGGTCAGGTGGTCAGGGATCTCCGGTCTGCGCTCAGTCCTCAGTCCTCATCAGTCAGTCCTTTCTTCCAGAGCCGGTCAGCGGTCTCCTATTTTTAGCAATTCCTCCAGTTCATCACTACTCAGCAACTGGATCTTCTCCAGTCGCCGGGAAAAAGAAATCAGCTCCTCCAGATAGGCTTCTTCCCGATTGTCCTGTTCGGCCCTTCGGCGAGCTGCGGCGAAAGCCTGCGATATCTCCTGCCTGGGATACCCCTGAGGCGCCTTTTGGATGACCGCATTGAGTACGATGGTGTGAACCAGATCCACCTCGTAGTAACGCAGGAGAAGGATGGAGCCTGCAAAGATTGAGAGCAGGGTCACAAGGATGATGATGGTAGATTTCTTCACGGTCTCCAGCATGAGTGCTTCAATGTATCGATCGAGTACGCATGAACCCGGCTAGAGCAGCCTGAGCATGTCGAAATAGGCATCATAATCAAGATCCAACTTGCGATCCTTAGCGTGACCCAACAAGGCACTCAGAAAGAAAGTGCGGATCCAACGCGGCAAAAGACGACTCTTCTTAGTCCGTCTATGAGCATAGGGATGTTTCAAGTAAAAGTTCGCAATCTCCCGAAGCTCTGGGTCCTCCTGCCGGATGATTTCTCTCAGTGAGAGATCTTTCACCCGACTCGGCTGCCCTCGGATGTCGACGCTGTAGTGATCCAGCTTCTCATCAATCTGTTGGCGATTTTGCTCAGCTGCCCGTGCTCTTTTGGCCAGAATGGTGGTGGCACTCTCATAGGTCGTCACACGATTGATGATGTTCGTACCCAGCGTCCTGCAAAAAATATAGTCTGGATAAGCCTGGAAAAAGTCGTGTGTTAACGTTCGAAGCCTTGCTTCCTCGCTCTCCATCGAATGATCATCTTATCCTAAGCTGGGACTATTCATAAATTCTCTACTGCAGCAGCGAAACCATCCGTCGTGCTGTGCGCACCGACTGCGCGACCCGCAAGCGCGGGTGCCCCCGACCTCCTCAACGTACTGCAGTGAGTACGTTTGCGGGGGCCTCGGTAGTACGTTTGCGGGGGCCGACCCGAAACGGGTGCCCTCGCGCGTGGCGCAACGCACTCAGTCCGGCGTTTTCCCCGCTTCGTAACGAGAACCTATGAATACTCCCGGCTGACTCATGCTAGAATCGAGAGGATGTCCGATGCAGTTTGTATGGTCAGTGGTGGCTTGGATAGTTGTGTAACGGCCGCGGTCGCTCACTCCCGAGGACTGCCTCTCGCCTTTCTGCACGTCAACTATGGCCAACTCACAGCAGCCCGAGAATTAAGGGCTTTCAACGAGATCGCTGATCACTACCAGGTCTCGGAGCGGTTTGTAGCCGACCCTACCCATCTCCGCAAAATGGGAGGTTCAGCCCTGACCGATCCCTCCATCGCTCTGCCCCAGGGAGACCTGGATCGAGAAGAAATCCCCGTTTCCTATGTTCCCTTTCGCAACGCAAATCTGCTCTCCATTGCGACTAGTTGGGCCGAAGTTTTAAAGGCCCGATTTATCTATATTGGAGCAGTCCAAGAAGACAGTTCCGGATATCCAGATTGTCGGGAGTCTTTTTTTAAAGCTTTTAATGCGGTCATCGAAGAAGGTACAAAGCCGGACACTTCGATCGAGCTTGTCACGCCCCTCATCCATCTGAGCAAAAAGGAAATCGTTAAAAAGGGAGTTGCATTAAAAGTCC
>JACZQQ010000159.1 GCA_022545645.1 Acidobacteriota bacterium
TTTTCAATCAAGGCCACGCCTGAACGCCGAACAGCTTAGAACGTCACCCCTTCGCGGTAGACTGTTAAAGTGAGGGGTGTTTTATGTTCAAAAGAGCATTGCTTCTTGTGCTGTTTGCCTCCAGTCTGGTTTGGGCTCAGGTTGCCAATGGGATCATCTCAGGACGGGTCTACGATGAGAGCGGGGCGCCACTGGCCAATGGGAAGATTACGGTGAGAAACTTCGACACCGGTAGAACCTGGTCCGTACTCACGGGCGAAGAAGGAAAGTACCTGGTCTCCCGCCTGCCCCTGGGAAACTACAGGGTTGAAGCTTCCTTGGCCAGCTTCGCCACGGCAATCCAAGCCGCATCCTTGGAGGTTCGGAATGAGGCCAGGTTGGACTTCATGTTGAGGGCGGCAGATAGCACACACCCAGAGTCCCCGGCTACACACAGAGGGGTGCAGCAACCACCGACAAACCAGGTCGTTTTGACAGGCCGTCAGGCTGAGCGTTTTGCTGTGCAGCTGGCGTCCTACCGGACGCGCCCAAGAGCCGAAGGGTTACGGGCGATGTTAGTGGACGTGGGATATACAGCTTATGTGGTGGAGTCCAATGTTCCACCCTCAGGTCGTTACTATCGCGTGCGGGTGGGTCCGTTTGACACGCGAGAGGAAGCGAGAGAGATCGCTTTGAACATGCAGAGCCGACTTTTCGACCTGTTGCCTGACTTCTGGATCGTTTCCGACTGAGCAGGAAGGTTCTCAGGCTACTCTTTGGCCCCTGCCTCTTTGAGCAATTCGACCATTTCCGTGTAGCCTTCTTCCGTCGCCAGCATTGAGGCGGTTCTTCCCTGGTAGTCCTTCACATGGACATCCGCACCTGCCTGCAAGAGGGCCTTTACGGTTTCCCGATGACCCGCGGAGGCTGCGCTCAGGAGAGCCGTTCTGCCCTGGTTGTCCCTGATGTCGACTGCAGCGTCTGCATCTAAAAGGAGTCGCACCGTTTCGGTGTGACCCATAAAAGCCGTATTGGCCAGGGTGGTCCACCCCTCATGGTCCTGAATATTGACCTCAGCTCCTGCATCCAAAAGGGTTTGCAGGGTTTCCTGATCCCCTATAAAAGCAGTATTCCACAGAGCGGTCCACCCCCGGCTGTCCTTGGCGTTCACATCGGCACCCGCCGCCAAGAGGGCTTCCACCGTGTCCCGATAACCTAAAAGAGCTGTTGTCGCCAGGGCGGTCCACCCCCTGCCGTCCTTGGCATTCACATCAGCACCTGCAGCCAAGAGAATTTCCACGGTTTGGGTCCGACCCAGAGAGGCTGCACAGACCAGGGGAGATCTTCCGTAGTAGTCCTTGGCATTCACATCAGCACCTGCCTCTAAAAGGGCTTGCACGGTTTCAGTCCGACCCATAAAAGCCGCATACTCCAGAGCGGTGAATCCATTGGTGTCCTTCGCGTTCACCTCTGTTCCTGCATCCAAAAAGGTTTGCACCCTCTCCTTGTGTCCGTCACGTGCCGCTTCCATGAACTGGGAGAGAGCATCCTGTCCCAGGGCAGGGATGGGTACGAGTAATGCCAGCAACAGAGCAATCACTGCTTTGTTGGGAGGGAACATAGGCTTCAGTTTCGATCTTTAAGCTTCAGACCCAACGGATCTGTCAGACGGTAAGGTGAACATATCGGTCTGTTGTCTGTTGTCTGTTGTCTGTTGTCTGTTGTCTGTTGTCTGTTGTCCCCCTCATCTCAATCATCTCCATTGTCTGGATTCCAACTGCATCAACAGTTTGTAGTAATTTTTGAGTTCGCCCCGGCAGTGGGGTGAAGTATACTAAAGGGCAACGGCACATATCTATAATCGGTCCCTAACGGAGTCTATTATGCCTCAATCCAGACAAGAGGTGAGGAACTCATGAAGAAGAGCATCACCCGACGGTACTTTTTGGGTGGGGTAGGTCTCACGCTGGCCGTGGTGGCTACTCCAGCAGGGTTCAGATTTCTTGCCGGGAGGAAGACAGACACTCTTTCTGAGGTTCTCCGGCCCAGCATTTGGGTGAGAATCACGCCGGATGATCGGGTGACGGTCCTGATGGGTAAATCAGAAATGGGGCAGGGAATCCATACCGCCCTGCCCATGATTGTTGCGGATGAACTGGATGCGGACTGGAACCAGGTACGAATTGAGAGCGCCCCGGTTAGGGAGGAGTACAACGACCCTGATGCGCAACAAGGCCACGTCACCTATGGAAGCACCAGTGTGCGACATCTTTATGAACCTATGCGAAAAGCTGGTGCTGCTGGCCGGGAGATGCTTCTGCAGGCCGCAGCCCAAAAATGGGATGTACCTGTCAGCGAGTGTGAGACTTCCCAGAGCCAAGTTCTTCACAAGCGAAGCGGCCGTGCTTTTTCCTACGGGGAGTTGTGTGAAGCAGCTGCCCGGTTGCCCATTCCGGAGAATCCGAGACTCAAGGAAAAGAGTGAGTTCAAGTTGATGGGGACCGCCGTGCCGCGGTTGGATATTCCGGCCAAGGTCAATGGACAGGCCCAATTTGGCATCGACATTTTTGTACCCGACATGCTCTACGGAGTGGTGGCCCGTCCGCCTGCTTATGGGGCCAAAGTGCTGTCCTACGATGAGCCGGCTGCAATGAAGGTTGAAGGCGTACGCTACGTGGGAGAAATCAAGCGAGGTATCGGGCTCTGTGCCGATACCCTGGATGCTGCCTGGAAGGGCAAAGAGGCGCTCAACGTCAAGTGGGACAAAGGCGTTCGGCCGGATCTGAGTGATGAGTTGCTGGACAGCATATTCAGAGAAAGCCTGGACAAAGAGGGTGCCTCAGCCCGCAGTGATGGGGATGTCGAGGACGCACTCAGCCAGGCCCACAAGCAGGTCCAGGCCGAGTACTTCCTGCCCTATCTGTCTCATGCGACCATGGAGCCCATGACCTGCACGGCTCATGTCCTTCCTGATCGATGTGATGTCTGGGTTGGGACCCAGGGTCAGACCAACACTCTTCAGAAGACGGCCCAGATCACCGGGCTGGATCCGGAGCAGATCTATATCCACACCACCTACCTGGGAGGGGGGTTCGGGCGTCGAGGATGGACCGAATGGGTTGAGGAGGCGGTGGAACTCTCGAAGGCCACAGAGCGGCCCGTCAAGGTAATTTGGACAAGAGAAGAGGACATACAGGACGATTCCTTTCGCCCCGGAAACTCATCCAGAATTGTGGGAGGCCTCGATGAAGAAGGCCGCCTGATTGCCTGGTCTCATAAGATCGCAGCTTCCTCTATCATTGCCTCGCTGTTTTCCAAGATCGGTGGTGACTCTCTTTTGTTCCGTGTGATCGGCTTCTTCCGCAGTGTGGATGCACCCGCCGTGGAAGGCATTGAGAACTTGCAATATGAGATCCCCAATATGTCGGTGGAATATGTCGAGGTGAAAACCCCCATCCCCGTCATTTTTTGGCGTTCGGTGGGCAACTCTCACAATGCTTTTACGGTGGAAAGTTTCATGGATGAGATGGCTCATGCTGCCCAAAAGGATCCTGTAGAGTTTCGACTACAGCATCTCCAGCACAATCCGAGAGCTCACCGGGTGGTGGAAGTGGTGGCTGAGAAGTCGGGTTGGGGAAAAGCTCTAGCCGCAGGGCGAGCTCTAGGCATTGCCTCGCATTACTCCTTTGGTAGTTACGTGGCTCAGGTGGCTGAAGTCTCCGTCGATGAGACAACCGGAAAAATCAAAGTCCACCGGGTGGTCTGCGCCGTGGACTGTGGTCCCACGGTCAACACCGACATCATACGAGCCCAGATGGAAGGTGCTCTGACGATGGGGTTGAGCGCGGCGCTAAAGGAGAAAGTTGAGTTTGGCGACGGCGGAGTCCGATCCGCTAATTTCTTCGACTACCATCTTTTGCGTATGAGTGAGGCTCCTGGTGAGATCGAAGTGCATATTGTGGACAGCGACGGAGAGATCGGTGGAATTGGCGAGCCGGGCTTGCCTCCTATTGCTCCTGCCGTGGCCAATGCCGTTTTTTCTGCCACTGGGGCTCGGATACGGCGCCTGCCCATGACCCCTGAAAGGGTCCTGGCGGCCCTCGAGCAACGTCACGAAGAAATCCCAAATCCTAAATCCCAAATCGCCGTCCGGCGGCCGGAAATTCAAAATCCCAAATTCCAAATTCCAAACAAATTCCAAATCCTAAATTCCAAATTCTAAACCTCTGAGTGTGAGTTCATGGACTGTTGTAAACCGAATTTGTTTGTGATTTAGAACTTGGAATTTATGATTTGTTTAGGATTTAGGATTTGGAATTTAGAGTTTCCGCTGACAGCTGACAGCGGTCCGCTGATGGCTGTCAGCGCTCGTAGACGATCTTGCCTCCCACCACCGTCATCAACACTTCAATATCCTTGATGTTCTCCTCGGGCACGGTCAGGAGGTCATCCGAAAGGACAACAAAATCGGCCAACTTTCCCGGTTCGATGGAACCCTTGAGGTCTTCCTCAAAAGAGATGTGGGCGGCATAGATGGTGTAAAGTTTCAGCGCTTCCTGGCGGCTAATGGCTTCCTCCGGCCCAAGTTCGCCGATGGCGGTCTTTCGGGTCACGCTGGCGTACATTCCCAGAAGAGGGGAGAGGGGAGAGCCAGGAAAATCGGATCCTCCGGCCACCATGATTCCTCCGTCAAGCCAGGTCCGGTTGGGAAACAGGCTGGAGGCCCGGCGCTCTCCCAGCATCTCCCGAAGGGCCCGGGGGACGAAATAGGAGATCGACTGCTGGGTCGAGACAATGACACCCAGTCTTTTGGCCTGCTCGAGATTTCTGGGAGTGGGTAAAAACCCACCATGCTCGAGAGTCCACCGTTTCGAGGCTATGGGATAAAGCTGATCGATTTCATCGTAAACATTGAGCACTTCATCCAGGGCGGCACTTCCGGCCACGTGAACGCTCATTTGAATATCGTTTTCCGCTGCCGCCAGGCAGATCGTCTTGAGGCGGTCAATACTGAATCTCAGGTCACCCTTTCCCTGCTGCCTCGAATAGCTCCCTTCATAAGGTTCGCGAAGATAAGCGGTGTCCATAGGTTCCCACCATCCGTCGAGGCTCAACTCCCCCAAGCCTCCTATCCGCAACCACTCATTGCCGTATCCGGTGGGTGGCCCCAGGTTACGGATGGCCTCCTGGATTTGGTCATCCGGTGTAGCGGGAGGAAGGGAGTAGTTCAAGCGCCATCGGAGGGTGAGTTCACCCGCTCTCCGCAGTCTCTCCAGCGCTCGAAAATTCCGGCCGGTGGTGGTTCCGCCCAGCTGCTGGATGACACCGGTGATACCCACTGCGTTCAGCTCTCGGGACATGCGCCGAATTTCCTCAGCCGTTTCCTCCAGGCCACCCCTGGGAAAGAAGCGCAGAATCCTCCCGCCTAGGTCCTCCAGAAGCCAGCCATTCGGTTCTCCCGTGGCCGGGTCCTTGATGACCCACTTCTGTGGGGAGGTGGCTCGGGTAATGCCGGCTTCTTTTAAGGCAAGACTGTTGGTGGCCACTAAATGGCCGTGATAGAAGATGAAAACGGGGTGATTGGGGGAAACGGAATCGAGCTCCCAGCGATTGGGTAAGCGCCCTTCCTCAATTTGATCGATACTCATGAAGGGAAAAGCGCCGATCCAGGTTTTTTCCGGCGTTTGCCGGACCTTTTCTCGAAAGACTTCCAGGATCTCCGCTACAGATCGGGTTTCTTCCAGGGAAACCGTGTTGCCGCTGGCCCGGATGGCGTGAATGTGGGAATCGATGAATCCGGGGGTGATGGTCTTTCCCTGAAGATCCACCGTTCGAGTGGACGCACCTGCCCAGGAGAGAATTTCATTGTCGGGACCCAGGGTCAGGAACTTGTCGTCTTTAACCGCCAGGGCCGAGGCGATACTAAAATCGGAATCCACGGTAATGATCTTTCCGTTGTAAAAGATCAGGTCGGCGGCAACGTCCTCCGAGAGCGGCCGTCCTGCACAGTGAGTGAATGCCACAGCAGCGGCCAACCAACCTGCCAGAATCAAAGACGTCCTCAGGGCTGTCCAGGTTCGCATTTTCATGGGATCCTTTCTCGGCAGACCGTTATTCCTTCACCCGAGATCCGGATGTTGCAGGTGAAAATCGGTGGTCTCCTGGTCGTTCTTGGCGAGGGCCAGAATTTGGGCCTCGGCATCAACTTGCCCACGAAAC
>JACZQQ010000160.1 GCA_022545645.1 Acidobacteriota bacterium
TTAGTCGGCATGGGCATTTGGCTCACTCCTTATTTTACCAAGTTCTTGCCATGCTCTGGGGACACAACACCACCTGGATCACTATAGTCCCGGCCTCTGTCAAATGGGGGGCGGACAATGGGGGAAATCGGGGGGAAATCGGGGACAGGCCCAGAATGGGTTGTGAGAGCCCGTGACTGTCCGGGTTTCAATTGGGGCTGGCACGGAATTGGGGTGGGAACCGGGTTTTTCTTGGAAATCTCTACTGCTATTTTCCCTAAATCCGCAGCAACTCTCTCCGTTCCAAGGCCCACACTCCATCCCAGTCTGGTTTAGGCGGATCCTCCATGAGTGTCCGACAGCGGGCCAGGAAGATTCGACAGAGCGGATCGGTCTCAGCGCCCTTGCCAAAGAAGTCGCAGGCAGCGGCGAAGTTCTTCTCCCGATATGCTTCTATGCCCTGGGAAAAATGTTTCTGGCCTTCAGAGAGCTGGTAGCTTGTATCTCCGAGTACTTCGATAAGTTCGACTGGATCTTTTCTTCCTGGAATTCGAACTCGATCGATCGGACGGGTGACAAAATGCTCACCCAGTTCTTGATGAGTTGAATCGCTGATCAGGATCGTCACCCCATAGGATTTGGTGAGCTTGGCGAGACGCGAGGCGATGTTGACGTCATCGCCAATCACAGTAAAGTCCATCCTTTTCTCAGAACCGATATTGCCCGCAATCACCTCACCCGTACTGATGCCAACACCGATCACAATCGGCTCGATTTCATTTTCCTCCCATTCCTGGTTCATCCTGGCTAATTCCTGCTCCATGGCTAACCCTGCACGCACGGCTCGCAGCGCATCGTCTTCTTGAACACGAGGTGCGCCGAAGACCGCCATCAAGCCATCACCAATATACTTATCGAGAACGCCCTGTTCCTCTAAAACCACATCCACCATCCGCGTAAAGTAGTCGTTGAGCAACTCGACCGCTTCTTCGGCAGCCATGGAATCAGCCATCTGGGTAAAACCCCGAATGTCGGAGAATAAGATGGTCGCTTTAACGCGAATCCCGCCCAGAGCCGGCTTGTCTGGATCGTTGGAAACCTTAGAACTTGACAAAGTGTCTACCCTCTCCCCTCGATGGATATTTTGAGAGTCTTCCGGATCTTCCCTAGGTGCATCATACCATTCCTGAGATAGAGGGTGACACGCTCGTAATTCCCGAAATTGCTCCTTTAAATCAAGGGCTTGCGGGAGGTCTGGTACGGAGTTGTGTCACTCAGGCCGATCGCTACCGGGCTGCCGACCAGGCCTTCTTGGTAACAAGGAAACGCCAGACATTGTTTCGACCTGACGCAAGAACGAATCCGAACTACAAGGAATTCCTTTCCAGGTGGCCTGTCGGATGTGCTCCAGATCCTCTTCCGGAAGGCTCTTGGCAAGCCAGTCACTCCAACCTTGGCGCATGACTTCAGGAGGGAAGTTTGTGTCGAGAATTGGATCTGACTTCAATCCGCAGTGGGCGGCGGCACTGGACCATGAATACTCCCCGGCAACTGGTACTATCCCTGCACGCACTGGGTTTAGTTCTACATAACGAATCGCATTCCAAAGATGTTCATTGTCGAGTGCACAGGCATAAAATCGCTCTTGCCAAAGGTGGCCATTGAGACTGTGTTCTTGGTTGAAATAGGCGGCGTAACGACCGTGCAAGTCATGCAAACACCGAGAAGGGCCAAGTTTCGTTTCCGGGACGACAATCAGGTGAATGTGGTTCGTCATCAGGCAATAAGAGTAAACTCGAATCCTGTGCAGCTGTGAATATTTCTGAAGGTGTCCCAAATAGAATGTTCGGTCTTCTTCCTCCTGGAAGATCGCTTCCCTCCGGTTTCCTCGATGAGTGATGTGATGGGGAAAGCCGGGAAGAATAATTCGTGGCCGTCTAGGCATATTCCCTACCTTTCTGAAGCTCCTTTGTTGTAGAGGTTTCAATTGGTGCCAGACTCTTCTCAACTTGTTGATTCATGGGAGTATTTTGGGCAATTACGTGCGTGTCACCGAAAAAAAATCCCGTCAGAAATCGTCCCAGAAGTTGCGATCCAGGGAGCGGTACTGGATGGCCTCGGAGACATGTTCAGAAGAGATGTTCTCGAGTCCTGCCAGATCGGCCAGGGTGCGAGCCATCTTGAGAATGCGGTCGTACGCTCGAGCCGAGAAGCCGAGCTTTTGAATGGCGTTTTCCAGGAGCTTCTTGGTGTCCTCTTCCAATACACAGTGTTTGAGGATCTGGGCGGGGCCCATCTGGGCGTTGCAGAAGATTGAGTGCTTGCCGGAGTGAAAGCGACGAAGTTGAAGGTTTCGTGCTTTGGCCACGCGTCGGGCAACGAGCTTGGAGGATTCTCCACTGGGATCCCTGGTGAGTGCTCTATAGCTCACTTCGGGGACGTCGATATGCAGATCGATTCGGTCCCACAGGGGACCTGAGATCTTGGAACGGTAGCGCTGAATTTGAGCAGGGGTACAAAGACATTCCTTCAAAACCGAGTTCCAGTATCCACAGGGACAGGGGTTCATGGCCGCTGCCAGCATAAACTGAGCGGGAAAGGTCAAGGTGCGTGCTGCCCGGCTAATGGTGATTTCACCGTCTTCGAGCGGTTGACGCAGCACTTCCAGGACCGGGCGGTGAAATTCCAGAAGCTCGTCCAGGAAGAGCACGCCATTGTGGGCCAGAGAAACTTCACCGGGTCGAGGAATAGAGCTGCCTCCTACCAGCCCGGCGCTACTGATGGTGTGGTGAGGGGCTCGGAAGGGGCGGTGGGTCAGGAACGGCTGATTCCCTTTGAGTAGCCCGCACACGCTGTGAATGGCTGTGGTTTTCAGGGCCTCTGCAAAACTCATGGCAGGCAGTATGGATGGAATCCGTTTGGCCAGCATGGTCTTGCCGGCACCGGGAGGTCCGATCATCAACAGGTTGTGCCCGCCTGCGCAAGCCACTTCCAGGGCACGCTTGGCCGTCTCCTGCCCCTTGACATCGATCAAGTCCGGCCTTGCCGTCGTCTGTTCCTTGAACAAGTCATGGCGATTGACCTTGACGGGAGGGTATTGAGCGCGTCCTCCATTGAGCAGGTTCATCACCTGAGGAAGAGTAAAGGCCGGGTGCACTTCAATTCCACTGACGATTGCCGCCTCCCGGGTGTTGTCGACCGGCAGCAGAAGTTTACTGAATTTTTTTCGGGAGGCATGTAAGGCCACCGATAGCGCCCCGCGAATGGGCCGCACCTGTCCGTCCAAAGAGAGTTCTCCCAGGATGAGCCAATCTCGAACCCGTTCCGGTTCCAGGTTTCCACTTAGGCCAAGGACTCCCAGGGCAATGGGCAGATCATAGCAGCTGCCCTCCTTTTTGAAGTCAGCCGGGGCCAAGTTCACGGTAATACTTCCCAGGTGGGGGAACTCGTAACCACAGTTTTGGATGGCGGCTCGTACCCTCTCTCCACTCTCTTTGATGGCCACGTCGGGCAGGCCAACAACGTGATATTTGCGTCCCCGATGAAGGGAAAGATCCACTTCGACATCGATGATCTGCGCTTCGATTCCCAACACCGAGGCACTTTGCACTTTCAACAGCATGGTATTCCTGTAACCCCCGCTATTCTCTATAACGATCCAGTGAGAAAAACTGCGAAGTGAAGTGTTGTCACTGAGAGGCCCAAGGCGCCGAATTCACTGTCAACGGTTGTTTACAGTTGTCAACAGGAATTGCGAGAGAAGAAAGTGCCTTCGGATTATCTCAATTTCTCTATTTTGTATGCAACATCATTAATAACAATAAGTTGAATTGGGTTTATACTTTAATCTACGACCGCTCAGGCACGGATATTGCTTACCCTATAGGCAAGCAAAAGTACCTTGCTCCCTGCGGATGGCACTGGAAAAGCTCGGAGCTTTACTCATCACGCTTACTGCAAAGACTTCTTATAACGCGGGACTGAAGGTCCGTGCGATGCAGGGGAGAGAGGGAGATCTAAATGAAGCCAGAAAGCCGAGAAGACATGGAACCAAGACAGAGGAGATTCCGGAACAGTGAGTTCGGTTTCTCCATCATCGAGATCGTTTTTGTGGTTGCTATGATCGGCATCCTTGGCAGCATGGCCGTCATACAGCTGCAACCGTCCATCGATAGGTATCGTCTCGTTTCTTCGGCCAATATGATTGCTTCCGAGATGAATGCAGGGCGAGCACTGGCCATCTCCAGAAACTGGGCTTACGAAGCCCAGTTCGACACAATCGCCAACACTATTCAAGTTGTGGATCCCAGCCATTCGAGTAATAACCCGCGGATGGCGAAGAGCCTGGAGCCGGGCATCAGCTTTTCATTCGTTCCTTCGCCGTCGATCCGCTTTTACGCTCGGGGGCACGCACTGACCGGGACCATACTATTACAAAATGATGCCGGCGAAACGGCTTCCGTCATCGTCACTCCCTACGGTGTAAACGTTATCCTATGAAGTTATCAAAGCGTTGTTCCCAAGAAGGAATCGGCCTTTTGGACAGCATGATTGCGCTGGTGGTCTTGAGCATCAGCTTACTGGCTCTTGTCCAACTCATGGGGACCGCCTTAAATCAGAGTGCCTTTTCCCAAAACAACACCATGGCTGCTGCTGTGGTCCAGGAAAAAATTGAAGAGCTGAGGACCGCCTTCACAAGGGAGTTGGAAACGAGAAGTGCCTTAGCCGACCTTACCGATGGATCCCACGGTCCGCAGACCGTCACTTTATCTTCACCTGGGCACAGCAATATGGGGGACAAGCAGTTTCGTGTTACCTGGAACGTCGACATCTCAGGAAGGCAAAAGACGGTCACGGGAACGGTTGAACCCGTGGTTGCAAACACACGTCAAAGCGCGAGTCTGACGTTCACTACGGTTTTCGCCCCGTAAGGCCCCCTCATTGAGAGCGACCCGGAGAAATCTCTTGTGAAAATGAGCTGCTTGAAGGACTCCGATCATGACGCCCGTGGTTTTACGCTGGTGGAGATGCTTCTCTCCATACTGATTCTGGCAATCGTCTCGGGAGGAGTGTTTACCACCTTCAACAACAGCCAGCTCTCTTATCAGTCTCACGAGGACGTGGCTGAAGTCATCTCGAAGAGCCGTTTTAGCATGGACCAGCTCATGACCTACTTCAGACAAGCTGGCAATGATCCGCAAGGTCATCTTGCCAGCAATGCCATTTCGCCGATTGAAATTCTGGGGACAGGGCATGTTCGTATCAACAGCGATCTGACCGGGTCGGTGCCTGATCCGTCCGACCCCACCAATCCGCTCAAAAGCACCGGCGATCCGGATGGAACTCTGGACAATCTCTATGAGCAGGTCGTTGCTCGCTACGACTCAGCTCAGCAGCGGATCTATCTTGACATCGGATATGGCGAGGAGATCCTGGCCTCCGATATCTCCAGCTTTGACCTGACTTTTTACGACAGTGCCGGAAACACGACGGTGACGGAAAGTGAAATCGTCAGAGTCCGGGCGGAGTTGGTGGCCGAATCAGCAGGAGTCAATCTGGAGTCCGGGAAAGTTCAAACCATGACTTTGGGATCGTCCGTGATGTTGCGGAGTAAAGTGTTTCGGATGTTTTAGGCGGAGGGTTGTAATAGATGATATCCAAGGGTCCGGCCAGACCGACATTCCGTAAAGTCATTGTAGAAGAGGATCGGGGCAGTGCTCTTCTTGCTGCCTTGATGGTCTCGATGCTGCTGGCCGTCCTGGCACTTTCCATGTCTTCGAACATCATGACCGACTTTTCCATGAGCCATGATCTGGAGAGCCAGAAGAGAGCCCTGCAAACCGCCGATTCCGGAAACAGCGTGCTGAAAAACAGCCTGCTGGGACTCGATCTGAGCGCGACGCTGCAGGCCACCACCGTGGTTCCCCGTTATATCAACTATCCCGAGCCCACTCCGGGAACCGATGCAGATAACTACTTTCAACGCAATCCGCTGGCCCCTCTGGAAGCGATGAATGTGGATTTCGAAAACCTTCCCAGCCCCATCGGAACTCGAAACGCCACAGGATTTCTAACGCCCGCGGGTGGCGTCTCACTGGGTTCCGGTGCTCGATATTTCGCCAAGATCACCGATAACGATGACGGAGACGGAGATCTGACCACCGATGTCGATGGAATCATTCTTCTTCGAACCCTGGCCATCCA
>JACZQQ010000161.1 GCA_022545645.1 Acidobacteriota bacterium
CAAACGGCTTACAGGCTTCAATCACGGCGCGCGAGGCGAATCCGCCCGAACCGTCGGCGGGACCGATGGGGTCATCGCTGGTTTTCATACTGCGGGTGATGATCTGGATGGAAGTTGCAGGATCGGATCGTGTGCAAAGGGCCCACAGGACCTGGAAGGTATTGGTGGGGTCGATGTCATCATCCACCACGATGGTGTAGCGATTGGCGTACAGGGCAGCCTGGCATTGAGAGGCGATCAGGCCTGCCTGACGGGCGTGGCCGGTGAACTTCTGTTCGATGGAAACGATGTTGAGCATGCGGGAGCCGCCTGCCGGATGGCACCAGACTCCCTTCACGCCGGGAACCCCTGAGGCTTCCAGAGCATCCCAAATGCGCGCCGCCCGCGTGAAGGCTCGGTAGACGGAATGCTCGGCGGGTGGTCGAACCGGTGGTGCTCCCAGGATAATGGGATCATTGCGATAAAGCACGCTGTGGATTTTAATCAGGGGGTCAGCTTTGGGAGGGCTTGCGTAGTAGCCCGTCCACTCGCCGAAGGGCCCTTCAAATTTCGTTTGCCCGGGAACAATCTCACCTTCTAAAACAATCTCGCTCTCGGCGGGAATGGGAAGGCCGCTGTAAGGACCTTCAATCACCTTGATGGGCTCGCCCTGTAAGGCCCCCACGAAATCGTACTCACAATAGCCATAGGGGAACTCCATGGAACCGACGCTCAGGAAGGCGGGGTGATGCCCCACCGAGATGGCGACTTTAAGCGACTCGTTTCGCTCAAAGGCCTTACGGATATGCATGGCCCCATGGTGGGCCAGGGCGATGTGCACGCCCACCGATTGTTCGTCCTGGATCATCACCCGATAGGTGCCGATATTGATCCAATCCGTTTCCGGATCACGGGTGATGACCATATCTCCGGTACCGATGTATCGGCCCCCATCGTGCTCGTGCCACTTGGGAGTGGGGAACTCCAGGAGGTTGACGTCCTTGCCTTCCATGACGTTCTCGAGCACCGGACCGTCCTTCACCGTGACCGGAGGGATCGGTTTGAAGCTGCCCGCCCTTTTCCGCCATTCCTTAACAAAATCCAGGTTGGACAGATCAGTCGGCATCCCAAAGGTAAGGGCCACCCGGCTCACCGAAGCCAGGGCGTTGGTGAGGACACGATAGCCGGCGGGGTACTCCTGGATCTTATCGAACAGCACGGCGGGCATGGGATCCATCTGGCTGGCCAGCTCGGTAATGGCACCCATCTCGTGGCGCCAATGGGCGTCCTCCACGTGGCGGACCTCACCCAGCTTTTCCGCTTCTTCGATCCAGAGTCGTAAATCCGTGCAATTGGGCATGCGGCGATCCTTCTTGGGCCCTTGGCTGGCTCCTGGCCCGGATTATGCATAAATTCTCTACTGCAGCGGCGAAATCATCCGGCGTGCTGCACCGCCAGCGCGACCCGCAAGCAGGGTACCCCCGCCCGGGCTAACCCTGAATCCGTACATGTTCTGTCTGAGTCTGCCATTGGAGCACGCGCCGCTCAATAAGGCCAGCAATTGTGTTCATGAAGATCACCATCGACATCAGGACGATGATCCCTACGAAGACATCGGCCGTCCTGAAAATGCCGGCTGACAGGCGAATAAAGAAACCAATCCCTTCGGTTGAGGCAATGAATTCTCCTACAACGGCCACAATGACGGAGAAGGGGATGCTCGTCTTCAGACCGGTGAAGATGTAAGGAGATACCGCGGGAAGAATGACCCTGAAGGTCAGTGTGTGTCCCTTCGCCCCCATGAGTCTCGCCAGGTCAATGTATTCCCGGTCCATCTGTTTCATGCCGGCATAGGTATTAAAGAAGTTCAAAAAGAAGGTGAGCAGCAAGACAACTCCGACTTTCGACCAGATCCCGATGCCCAGCCAGACGATAAAGAGGGGTGCGAGGGCCGTTCGTGGAACCCCATAGAGAGCGATAATAATGGGTTCAAATATCTCAGCCAGGGTCCGACTTCGTCCGAACAAATAGCCCGCTGAGATTCCAGAAATAGCCCCCAGAGGGAACCCGATTCCGATCTCTTGAAGGGTGACCCAAGTGTGGCCGATCAAGGTGCCCGATTGGATGTTGGCGATGAAGGAGGAGAAGATGCGACTGGGACTGCTGATCAAGAAGGGTTCGATCCATCTCCCCGCTGCCATCTCCCACAAGAGGAAAAAGCCGCCAACCACTCCTATCCGCAGAAGGTTGATCCACAGACTTCGTGTCCAGTAAGGCCAGCTTGCCTCCGAGACGCCTACCTCATCGGATTCTGCCATCATTCGGATGTTCTTCCCCACACAGGCTTTGGGATCTTAACCCGGAATTCTCACACCCCCTCTATCTCTATTTGAGTACCTCTATCGATTGCTCTCCAGAAAGTCAAGGCTCGGATCATTTTGCTCCCACTTCTCTGGCGAAATACCTCTGGAGTCCGGGCTATTCCACCTCGGGATCTTCTTCCTCAAACTTGATTTCGAGTTCATGTCGAAAGATACTCCACAGGTGTGCATAGGTTTCTTCAAATCCATCCTGTCGATGAATCTCGAAGATGTTTCGAGGCCGAGCCATGGGGACCTCAAGGATGTCCTTGATCCGACCGGGTCGGTGACTCATGACCACCACCCGATCAGCCAAGGCAACCGCTTCCACCAGGTCATGGGTCACGAACAGGATCGTCTGTTGCCTTTTTTTCCAGATCTTCAAAAGCTCATCCTGGAGAATCATGCGTGTTTGGGCATCCAGGGGACCAAAGGGCTCATCCATGAGGATGACCGGGGGATCGTAAGCCAAGGCGCGAATAATGGAGGCTCGCTTGCTCATCCCCCCGGACAACTGCGCAGGATAGTGCTTTTCAAATCCGGTCAGTCCTGCCAGCTTGATATAATCGCGGACCCGACGCTCGCGTTCTTGCCGAGTGTAGTTTCGGGATTCCAGGCCAAAGCCCACGTTCTCTTCCAAGGTTAACCAGGGGAAGAGCTTGCTCTCTTGAGGAACATAGCCAACTTTGGTACTCAGCCCTCGGACCTCCACACCCTGGTACAGAATGCGACCGGCGGAGACTGGAATCAGACCTGCAATCAACTTAAGGAGGGTGGATTTGCCACAACCACTGGGGCCTACCACCGTGACAAACTTCCCGTAGGGAACACCTAGGGTGAGGTCTTCCAGGGCCACCATCCGGCCCTGTTTTCGGGTGTGGAAAACCTTGGAAACGTTCTCAACCTGAATGACCAGATGTTCTGACGATTCCGGCTGCTCTGCAGCTTCGCGGGTGATTGTTTGCTCGCTCCTTTTCCCCTCAGGCTCTTGCATCGTCTTGGCTCCCTGTATCTACTGGGCTGGTTGCATCAGGTCAAGCCTAACACAGGTTCCATTCAAACACTTCCAGGGCCAATGAGGAAACCGCAACGTTACTTTTCTCTGCGACACCCGCTGACGGTCACGGCTGGGTTGAGGCTTCTTCGACCCCTTTCGGAGTTGTGATGTCAAATGATTGGCCCCACATTGACCGCTCCTCTGGTTTTCGCTAAGCTCGAATTTCTCACACTTGGTCGTCACGAAGCGGCGGAAGGGCCGACCTGAGTGCGTTGCGCCACCCGCGACCGAGGACACCGCAAGCGTACTGAATGGTACGCTGAGGAGGCCGACCGACCGAAACGCAGTCGGTGCAGCACGCCGGATCATTGCGCCGATGCAGTAGACCGGGTGTGAGAAATGCGGGCTAAGCTCGAATGGGCCACTGTGGAGATAAAAAGCTGCCTCAGCTGAAAAAAATATGAGTGAAATTGGTGTTTCGTGCACCCTTATGAGGGGAGGGACAAGCAAAGGTCTTTTTTTCCTCGATTCAGATCTTCCTTCCGACTCAGAATTGAGAACCCGCACAATATTGGCAGCCTTTGGAAGCCCCGATCCGCGGCAGATCGATGGATTGGGAGGAGCCGATCCTCTTACCAGTAAAGTGGCCATCATCCGTCCTTCCGATGAACCTGAGATTGATGTGGAGTATACCTTCGGGCAGGTTAGTATCAGTGAGCCTTGGATCGATTTTTCGGCAAATTGCGGAAACATGTCCTCAGCCGTGGGCCCCTTCGCCATAGAGAAGCGGTTGGTGTCGCCACAACAGCCCGTCACCCGGGTCCGCATCCTCAATACCAACACCAGCAAGGTGATCGTCTCCGAAGTCCCGGTCCGTGATGGGAAAGTGGTGACTGGGGGAACTTATCGCATTGATGGTGTTCCAGGCAGCGGAGCAGAGATCAAACTTCATTTTCTGGATCCAGGCGGCGGGGCAACCGGCAAGCTGCTGCCTACCGGGAATCCACGGGACCAGATTACTCTGGAAGATGGGAAAACTGTGGATGTCTCCATCGTGGACGCCGGAAACCCTGCCGGTTTTGTGCGCGCCGATCAGATCGGCCTGGGAGGCCACGAATTACCGGAGCAGATCGAGTCGCGGAATGAGATCCTCAACGTTTTAGAGGAACTTCGGGCAAAAATCAGTGAGATTCTGGGATTGTGCTCTTCCTGGCGCCAGGCCTACCAGCACTACACAAGTCTTCCCAAAATTGTATTTGTTGCTCAGCCCACCACCTTTGAAACGCTGCAAGGAGAGGTGATCCAGGCAGAAAGAATTGACATTCTGGCTCGGGTCATGGCCATGGGTCGTCTTCACAAGGCATTTGCTGTCACTGCGGGGATTCCGACCGCTGCAGCCAGTAGGATACCGGGCTCTGTTGTCCATCAGCTTTGTCGTCAGAGACCCAAAACGCTAAGTATCGGTCACCCCTCGGGAACTCTTTCGCTGGAGGTTTCGGTTGAAGGAGGAGAAGAAGGCGTTTCGGTACGAGAGGTAGTGGTTGGAAGAACGGCACGAAAACTCATGGAAGGCACGGTTTTTGTGAACGGGTAAGTTTGCCCCTTCGGTTGCTTTTCTTATGGAAGACCGAATACACTCACTGCGATGAAAATTGAAGAAACTTTCCAGATTGAGAGTCCGCCTCAGAAGGTGTGGGACTTTATCGTGGATCCCCACAAAATCGGTTCTTGTCTGCCCTCCGTGCAATCGGTCGAAGTTGTGGACGAGAGCCACTACAAGACGGTAGTCAAACAAAAGGTGGGTTTTATCTCAGCTACTTTTGAAATCCATACGGAAGTTGTAGAGAAAGAATCACCCCGTAGGCTGGTGCTCTCCAACCAGGGGAAAACTATCCTGGGAGCTCACGGGAGCTTGACTTCCCTGGATACGATCACGCTTACGCCCGTATCTGACCATCAAACAGAAGTTACTGTGGTGTCCGAAATTAAGTTAAGGGGTCAGTTGGCTATTTTGGGGGCAAAATTGATAGAAGCCAAGTCCAAAGAAATCTTCGCTGAGGCCATTGTCAACTTGAAAGAGAAGTTGCAAGCAGATTAGGAGATCCAGTTCAGGAGCGACGGGGCTGCTAAATTTCGAATACATTGAGCCGAAGGCCGTCCGAGAAGCCGAAAATTGCCCATGAAAATCGAATCGGGAATCGGGCAGTCGATACCACGGATTGAAGGCGAAGATAAAGTGACCGGCAGGTTGCCTTATCTGGGAGATCTCCAGATCAGCGGCATGCTCCACGGGAAAATTCTACGAAGCGGGCATGCTCACGCCAAGATTCGGGGGATCGACGCCAGCCGAGCCGCCAAGCTTCCCGGCGTGGTGGCCGTGTTGACTCGGGATGACGTCATTGGCAATCCTCGCTACCACTCTCATTATGGTCCAGTGCTGAAGGATCAGCCAATTGTGGCTCTGGACAGGGTCCGCTATGTGGGAGATCCAGTGGCGGCTGTGGCGGCCACTGGTCCGGAGGTTGCAGAAGAAGCTTTAGAGCTGATTGCAGTGGATTATGAGGAACTGCCTGAGGTTACCGACCCTGAAGAAGCACTGGCGGAGGATGCCCCGCTGTTGCACGAAAAAATGGAGCTTCCCCGGCAGGGATTTGTGGATTTAAGGGATGTAGCTCCCCAAGAGGGAACCAATATTTGTAATCGCTTTCAACTGAAAAAGGGAGATGTCGAAAAGGGATTTGCTGAATCCGACCATGTTTTTGAAGATGTCTTCAATTCTCCGGCAACCCAGCACGCAGCGCTAGAAACGCACATCGCCATCGCCCAATTTG
>JACZQQ010000162.1 GCA_022545645.1 Acidobacteriota bacterium
CGAGCTCCTGATCCTACGCCTTACCGGAGACGCATTCTTTGGCCAGCACGTACGCCTGGAGATCCATCCTCTCCTGGAATTTGTCTCACCCTCTCGACTGCTGGGGCCTTCAGGTCTGGCAACCTCCACTGCGCCCACCTTCCTGCCTCTGGAGCACGTCTTGACCGACAGCCCGGATGTTGAGCTGATCGGAAGTTTTGATCGACTGAACCTCCAGATCGATTGGAACCATACGAGGATCGTGATCGGACGGCAGGCCGTCACCTGGGGAGTGGCTTATTTTTGGCCTTCGCTGGATCTTTTTGCACCTTTCTCGCCCCGGCGAGTCGATCGCGACTACAAGCCGGGGATCGACGCGATTCGAGCCACCATCCCGCTAGGAGCCTTTTCGGAGGTCGAGGTGATCGGCGCCATTCTGGGACCCTCCCTGAGCAGGGACGGCACGCTGGCAGCCTTGACCCGTTTCAATCTAGGACCGCTGGATTGGGGCTTGATGGGAGGTAGATTTCATCGGGACACCGTGGCTGGGAGTTTTCTGACGGCGGATGCCTGGGGGACAGGCCTGCGAGCAGAGGTGAGCTGGACCCAATCGGGCGACCCGGAGGATCGGGTGCGGGACCGGCGAACTTTCTGGCGCGCCGCGGCGGGAGTGGATCGACAGCTGACGCCGACGTTTTTGGTGACGGCCGAGTTTTCTTTCAACGGATATGGAGCGAGCCAAGCCTCGGACTACCTGGATTGGATTACAGCCGACCGTGTTCTGCGTGGAGAAATCAATGCCCTGGGAAGATTTTATACCGGTGTTTCCGGGGTCTGGCGTTTTCACCCTCTAGGGACGATTACCCACACCCTGCTCATAAACTTCCAAGATCCCTCCACCCTCTGGGTGCCCTCGTTTCAATGGTCGACGAGCAACAACTCGGATGTGTTAGCGGGCGCCCAAATCGGTATCGGAAAGGGACTTCAGTCGTCGGGGATGGGCCCGGTTCCTCAAAGCGAGTACGGTTTGGTTCCCAACACTCTGTTTGCCGCCATCAGAGTTTATTTTTGAGATGGAGACAAGAAACCGCAAACCACAGACCAAAAGAGGGATACAATAAGAGGACCTAGGTTGTAGTCATGAGGCATCGATCCGATCGCTTTTCCAGTAAATCCACTGCTGTGGCGGGGATAGGTCTGCTGATTGCACTCCTGGCGTTGCCTCTCTTGCAGCAGGCCTGGGGAGCAAAGACTTCATCCCGTGTTGTGGCTGTGGGTGACGTTCACGGCGATCTGGAGGCGTTGGTTTCCATCCTCCAGAAAGCGGGAATCATCGACGACCAGCGCCGTTGGTCGGGCGGGAATGCCACCCTGGTGCAAACAGGAGACATTCTGGATCGGGGAGCCCAGGATCGCCAGGTCATGGACCTGCTTATGGAGCTGGAAAAGGAGGCTCCCAAGGGTGGTGGGCGCGTGGTTGTTCTGTTGGGCAACCATGAAATGATGAACATCATGGGGGATCTGTCTTATGTTGCACCGGCAGCTTATACCAGTTTCGTCGATGGAGAGTCGGAACAACGTCGACAGAAGGCTTATCAAGACTACCTGCAGCTGATCAAGCAGCGTGGCCAGGCTCTTGGAAATCCGACCGGGATCACCTCCGAGGTTGAACAACAGTGGATGGAGGAGCATCCGCCTGGTTTTGTGGAATACCGAGAAGCGCTGAAGCCGAAAGGGAAGTATGGAAGCTGGTTGCGGAATCGGCCGGCGATCGTCCAGATCGCGGATACCCTCTTTTTACACGGCGGCATTCATCCCAACCTGGCCAACTTGAAGGTCCAGGAGATCAATCAACGGATCAAAGAGGAGATCCAGGCCTTTGATACCTATACACAGCACATGGTTCAGGAGAAGCTGATTCTCTCCTTTTTTACTTTGAATGAGATCGTGAGCGCGGCCCAGGAGGAAGTGGAGTGGCGAGAAGCCGAAGCCGGTAAAGAAGATCCGCAGTTGACTCTCTTGAAGGAATTCCTGAATTTCGGCAGCTGGCTCAGCACCCACCCGGATGGGCCGTTGTGGTTTAGAGGTTTTGCACAATGGTCCGAGGAAGAGGGAGCACAGCAACTCCCCCAGTTGTTAAGAGCCTATGGCGTGAAGCACTTTGTCGTTGGGCACACACCTCAACTTCCGGTGCAAATTCAGATGCGGTTCGAGGGGAAGATTTTCCTGATCGATACTGGGATGCTCTCGAGCTATTACCGGGGAGGTGGAGCTTCGGCGCTGGAGATTCAGGACGGAAAGTTCACAGCGATCTATCTGGATAGCAGGGAGGAGCTGGGGGAAAACGGCCGCTAGCGCGCTTCGGCCTGGGACTGGGCACCGGACTCTTCGATAAGTTTCATGGCGAAGAGTTGTTTCTTGCTTCGCTGGTGGACTCCCTTTCTGAGGGCAATCAACTCTGCCACCACGCTTACGGCGATCTCCTGAGGTGTTTCCGAGCCAATTTCTAAACCGATGGGAGCATAGAGGTTAGAAAAGGTCTTGGGAGGTATGCCTTTGTCCAGGAGGTTCTTGAGGATGATTCGAATCTTGCGCCGGCTTCCCACCAACCCCACATAGCGTGCCGGGCTCTGGATGGCCTTTTCCAGAACCACCTGGTCATACCCGTGCCCTCGCGTCACGATCAGGATGAAGGTATTTTCGGTGACATCGATGGAGTCCAGACTCTCTTCAAATGAGGCGACGATCGTTTCTTCAACCCCGGGAAAACGCTCTCGGTTGGCAAAGGAAGCTCGGTCATCCACCACACTCACTTTGAAACTCACCCGCTGGGCTGCTTCGGCAATAGCCTGGGCCAGATGGCCTCCACCCATGAGGAGAAGGCTCGGATCGGGCAGGATTGGTTCCACAAAGACTTCCACCGTACCTCCGCAGATGAGTCCATCCCTGGCCGCTTCCTCCTGGGTAAGCGTAAATTTCGTGAGCGAGGCCTTCTCAGTCTCCAGGACCCGACGAGCTTCTTCCACGACTTCGGCCTCGGTCGAACCTCCTCCTATGGAGCCCATTGTGGAGCCGTCCTCCAGGATGAGCATCTTGGCGTTATCCCGGCGCGGTGTACTCCCCAGCCATTTCACAACCGTAGCCAGAGCGGCTTTGCCGCCTTCACGCCGCAGCCGGACAATCTCTTCGAAGATATCCATGGGTGCCCCATTATTCCTGACTAAGGGAGTAGCCGTCAACCGTACGGGTGCCTGGTCACCTAGCCCGGATTATGCATAGGTTCTTGTCACGAAGGGCGACGGAATTCGGGGACTGGTCCCGAATTTAGTCGCTGCAGTAGAGAATTTATGCATAGTACGGTCAACTCAGCCAGGTTATAATGCGTTCCCGCACGCGGTTGAAATCTAAATCAGGAAGGGACCATGATGGAGTTCTTTCAAAGAATCGTCGGAACACTGGAATACTACACCTGGAGCTTTGGACCCACCATCGGTGGGGAATCGATTCCCGTCATTGTAGTCGCTCTCCTGGGAACCGGCTTGTTTTTAACCCTTCGTCTTGCCTTTCTACAGTTCCGGAGCCTGGGCCATGGATTTCGGCTCATCTCCGGAAAATACGATGATCCGAGTCAGCCGGGAGACGTCTCGCACTTCCAAGCTTTGAGTACCGCCCTTTCCGCCACCGTGGGCATTGGCAATATTGCAGGGGTGGCCCTTGCCATTCATTTCGGCGGTCCGGGGGCCCTGTTCTGGATGTGGATGACCGCAGTTTTGGGTATGGTCACCAAGTTCGTGGAAGTGACCTTGTCCATGCACTACCGGGTGATCGAAACCCTCGATGCAACAGGTCGTGGTCAGTACGGTACGGCTTCCGGGGGACCCATGTACTACATTGAGCGGGGACTGGGTAAGCGCTGGAAACCGATGGCCGTCTTTTTTGCCTTTGCCCTCATCATCACCTCCTTTTTCACCGGCAATGGGATTCAGGCCAACACCATGGCGGATGTTCTCTTCACTGAATTCGGCATTCCCTCCTGGGTCACGGGTCTGGCGTCAGCCACCCTTGTTTTCTCGGTCATCGTGGGTGGAATCACCCGTATCGCCAGAGTGACCAGTGTGCTGGCTCCCCTGATGGCGGTCCTCTATGTTCTCAGTGCACTCATTATTCTGATCCTGAATCTCCCCCAGGTGGTTCCGACTCTTGTTCTGATCTTCAGAGAAGCTTTTCAGCCTACGGCGGGAATAGCAGGTACGGGAATAGGCCTTTTCGTGACCACCATGATGTGGGGGGTGCGGCGAGGCCTGTTTTCCAATGAGGCGGGACAGGGTTCAGCTCCCATCGCCCATGCGGCGGCCAAGACAAATGAACCGGTTGCCGAAGGGGTGGTGGCCTTGCTGGGACCTTTCATCGACACCATTATTATCTGCTCGATGACGGGACTGGTTATTTTGATCACCGGAGTCTGGAACGAGAGGATTGCTACGGAGTTTCCCTTATCCTCCGGAGAGATCAGCTATCTCGTGGACACAGAAAGGGGCCCGGTGCGGGCCAGTTCCATCCCCGAGACCATTCGGATACAGCAAGGCCGTCCGCTGACGGGGACGGCAGAAGCCGGCTTTGCCTGGCATGACGTGAGGGTCGAAGAGTTTTTTGTCGATGCCAGTCAGGAGCAGCCCTTCAGCGGAGTGATCCGGCCCTCTGATCAGGTTGCCGTAGCCGATGATGGAACTCGCTACCCAAGTTTATATGGCCCGGCTGTTGAAAACGGTGCGCCCCTGACGGCCCTGGCCTTTCAGCGAGGATTGTCGCCATTAGGCCCCTGGGGAAATTACATCGTCCTGATCAGCGTGCTCCTTTTTGCTATCTCGACGGCTATTGCCTGGAGTTACTATGGAGACCGTTGTGCGAATTATCTCCTGGGGCCCAAGGCGATTTTGCCCTATAAGATCGTCTTTGTGATCATGCACTTTGTGGGTGCCGTCTTTGCTCTCTCTACGGTTTGGACCCTGGGAGACGTGGCGCTGGGAATGGTCACCTTCCCCAATCTGATTGCCTTGCTCCTCCTGTCAGGGGTGGTGGTGAAGCTCACCAAGAGTTACTTTGAAAGAAAACCCTGGCAGAAATAGCGCACTTCGCGTGCCTTCCAAGTTCCAGGTTCCAGCGGTCTGTGGTTCACCGGTCAGGGCTCTTCCGACTTACTCTTCAAAATATAAATCGGCTTGTCCTGGGATTCATGGTAGGTGCGCACGATGAGTTCAGCCACCAGTCCGAAAAGGATGAACTGGATTCCGGCTGTAAAAAGGAAGATGGAGAGCAGCAGTAAGGGGTTGCGATGGGCTTTTACGGCCTCAAAGAATTTTTGGTAAAGCGTTACCGCACTGAGCAGTGAGCCTCCCAGGAAAGAGAGTAATCCAAGACTCCCAAAAAGATACATCGGTTTAGTGGAATAGCTGCCCAAAAATTTGACCGTGATGAGATCCAGGAGGACCTTTATGGTTCGGGTGATCCCGTATTTGGATTGGCCGGAACGGCGAGGATGATGGTGAACCGGAATTTCCGTTACCCGTGCTCCCGCCCAGCTGGCAAAGATGGGAATGAATCGATGCATTTCTCCGTATAAGCGGATGTGCCGCACGATGTTCCGTCTGTAGCCTTTCAGGGTACAGCCGTAGTCGTTCAGGCGGACTCCACTGATCCAGCTGATCAAACGATTGGCCAGGTGAGAGGGAAGGACTCGGGTAAGCCAGGGATCCTTGCGGTCCTGTCTCCAGCAGTTGACCACGTCGTAACCCTCTTCGAGCTTCTCCATGATGAGGGGAATATCCTGAGGATCATTCTGGAGATCCGCGTCCAGGGGAATAATGATTTTTCCCCGAGCATAATCAAATCCGGCGGCAATGGCAGCGGTTTGCCCGAAATTGCGAACAAACTCCAGAACCCGAACCCGTTGATCCAGGACAGCCAGGCGCTGGAGTTCCTCGGAACTCCCATCGGTGCTTCCATCGTTGATGAAGAGAATTTCGCAGGTAGATCTCCAGGGTGTCAGACTTTGGTTGAGACGATCGTACAGGGGTTTGAGGGTCTCGAGTTCATTAAAAACGGGAATGATAATGGAGAGCTCA
>JACZQQ010000163.1 GCA_022545645.1 Acidobacteriota bacterium
ATCTAGGCTCGATTTTCATGGCCTTGGAAGCTGCTTAATATTGTGAGCCCAGACCCACGTATGCCCCATCATTGGCGCGTACGATGTCGTCCTTACTGGCACTGGCTGTGAGGGCTGTGGAAGTGACTCCGTCTTTGCCCATGCTGTACAGGTCATAGGTCGAGTTCAGGGGAACCTGAAACTTGTCCTTTTTCTTTGGCCCTTGTCCCTGGACGTTGTCGAAGTTGAGATATTGATAAGGGTTGCCCCAGGGATCGAGAAGATCGGTAATTCCCACATCCTGAAGAACGTCGGGCAGCTGTCCCAGCTGGACTTCATAGCGGGTAATTTCGGTTTGCAGCGTTCGAATGTCTCCGATGGCCCGGCCCACGTAGGCGCTCTGCAAGGCATCTGCAAAGGCCGGGATCCCCATGGCGGCAAGGGTGATCATGATGGCCATGACGATCAGGATTTCCAGCAGAGTAAATGCGCGGTTGTCGCCGAATCCGCGGCGGCCGGGAACAGAACACAGATGCCCCTCTGACCTCAGAAAAGTGGCCAGCGGACCCTCATTCAGATGGATGGGCTTGAATCGAAAATAAACAG
Organism: Acidobacteriota bacterium; assembly: GCA_022545645.1. Lineage (GTDB taxonomy): Bacteria > Acidobacteriota > UBA6911 > RPQK01 > JADFOI01 > JADFOI01. Next base: position 586 of record JACZQQ010000163.1, read on the forward strand.
TCAGGATGACTGGCTCCCTTTGAACTTCGTCCCTGCAAGCAGCAAAATGAGTGCACACCTCATTGAGAAACACGACTACAAAAGTCCCATAGCAGCAAATACGATGCCACTCATCCGGTTGCTGTCCCGATGAAAAAACGTAAGTATGGTAACTACTCATTGAATCAAATAATTATGGCCATTTCCAGAGAGAAGATCCGGAGAGATAGAATTCTCGTACTTCTCCCAGGCGTCCACTTCAGTGGACACATTATTTCCCCGGTTTACACAGGACTCTGACTCTTGGGATATAAGCTTCGTCACATCAATCAGTTATATAACTCTAGTCGGATCCAAGGGGTGTCACCGGTGGTTGCGATCCGCCTCATCGAATCAACGAGAAAACCATGCCTGAAATCGGGTTGACGCTGGGGCTGTTATTGGTTGCCCTCCTTCTGTTTGTGACCGAATGGATTCGATACGATGTGGTCGCACTCCTGGTCCTGGTTTCCCTGAATCTAAGCGGCATTCTGACCCTGGAGGAAACCTTCTCCGGCTTCAGTAATCCCGCCGTCATCACCGTAGCCGCCGTCTTGGTCATGAGCCAGGCGGTGCAAAACTCGGGTGTGGTCCAGATCGTAGGCGTGAAGATGATTGAGTGGGGCAAGACCCCGGTGCGCCTGACCTTGATCATTATGCTGGCCGTGGGCGCCATCTCCGGGTTCATCAACGACATCGGGACGGCCGCCTTGTTCCTGCCCCTGGTCATGATGGTGGCTCGCAGGATGGATCTCCCTCCCTCCAAGCTCCTGATCCCCCTTTCCTATGGCTGTCTGCTGGGGGGAACCTTAACCCTGATCGGGACCCCGCCCAATATCCTGGTGTCCTTGATCATGGCAGAGCGCGGGATTGAGCCCTTTAAAATGTTCGATTTTACTCCCATCGGGATCATCATCGTTATAGCCGGTATTCTCTATATGACATTCCTGGGCCAGCGGCTGCTGCCCCGGCGCCGGGGAGAGTCCAGCCTGATGGATCGGTTCAAGATTCAAGACTACCTGACCGAACTGGTGATCACCCCCAAGTCGCCCCTGGCCGGGAAGCGTCTGGATGAGATCGATGTAGGGCCAGAGATTGACTTGAACATCCTGGGGATTATTCGCGACAAGAAGAAGGTGCTGATCCCCCTGGCCCAGGAGCAGCTGAAAGAGGGTGACCTCCTGCTGGTGGAGGTACACCCACAGGACCTGGCCAGGCTGAGCAGCCAGGCGGGGTTGGAGATTGTGCCCGACGTGGAGCCGGGCGAAGCGGACATCAGTTCCGAAGACATTGAAGTGGTGGAAGCCGCGGTCATGCCTGATTCCCGCCTGGTAGGGAGAAGCCTGAGGCAAATACAATTCCGGCGCCGCTATGAGTTGACGGTGATGGCCATCTCGCGTCAGGGAGAACCCGTGCTCAAGCGACTCGGCCAGGTCCGACTTCGAGAGGGTGACGTCCTGCTCATCCAGGGAAATCGCCAGAGAATCGATACGACCTTACCGGAAGTCGGCTGCCTCCCCCTGGCCGATCGGGAGATTTCCCTGAAAGCGGCCGTCCATCCCTTCCGGGTACTGGGGATCTTTCTGGGAGCGATCCTGCTGGCCTCCACCGGGCACCTGCACGTCTCCATGGCCTTCACCCTGGGAGCTTTTCTCATGGTCCTCACCCGATGTATGACGGCCCGGGAACTTTATACCGCCATCGAGTGGCCGATCATCATCCTGATGGCGGGAATGATCCCCCTGGGAACGGCCATGGTGAATACGGGCACCGCCACCTGGGTGGCCAACTCATTGATCGAACTCATCGGCAGCACCAACCCCTACCTCATCCTGGGGTTGCTCTACCTGCTCATCAGCGCTCTTACCAGCGTCCTGAACAATCCCACCGTAACCGTGGTGATGGCTCCCATCGCCATCGATCTGGCAGCCAACCTGGGGCTGAGTCCCCTTCCCTTCTTGATGCTGACCGCGGTGGCAGCCTCTTGTGCCTTCCTCTCACCGGTCGCTCACAAAGCCAACATCCTGGTGTGGGGCCCGGGCGGATACAAATTCACCGACTACACTCGGGTGGGACTCCCTTTGACCCTGCTCATCGGCTTGATCTGCGTCCTGGTGATCCCCATGCTCTGGCCCTTCTGAATGGATATCGGTAAAGATTCTCTTGCTCCTGGAGCATTACCTCTCTAGACTGTGAACCCATATGGCGCGAAGACCTGTCAGGCGAAGATGGCCGAGGAAAAAAAAGAAGAAGCGAAATAAAAACGCCGTCACCACCGAGACGACTGAGCGCAAGCCGACGGATGCCCTGGAAATGTCAGGGACGGTCATCGAGCCGCTGCCCAATACCCAGTTCCGGGTGGAACTGGAAAATGGGAGTATCGTTCTGGCCTACATTTCCGGGAAAATGCGCCGCTATCGAATCCGAATCCTCAGGGGGGACAAGGTCATCGTCGAACTCTCCCCTTATGACTTGACCCGAGGGCGTCTGGTATACCGCTTCAAATAGGCAGTACCCCTTGAAGAGCCTGAAATCCAAGGACTATAATGCCCAGTAAAAGGAGTCATCCATGAAAAAAGGTGCGAATAAAAACAATGGGGTTGAACCGCCTGCTTTAACCACCACACCCTTTCCCGCATCACGCAAGATCTACATTGAGGGCACAAGCTCAGGGGTCCGTGTGCCCATGCGTGAAATCGCGCTCACGGCATCTTCCTCAAACGGCACCGACTCCAATAAGAAGACTTTTCTCGTCTACGATACCTCCGGCCCCTATACCGACCCGGAGGCTCAGATCGACATTCGCAAGGGGTTGCCTTCCGTTCGTTCTTCCTGGCTCTTTGATCGCGAAGATGTGGACGTCCTGGACGATTTCACCAGCGAGTTCAGCCGCCAGCGGGCTCCCGGACACGGCCTCAACGGCAAACGATTTCCTCATAGTATGCGAAAGGTACTGCGTGCCAAGCCCGGTCGAAACGTGAGCCAGATGCACTACGCCCGCAAAGGAATGATCACGCCCGAGATGGAGTACGTGGCCATTCGGGAAACCCAGGCTCGTGATTTGGCGGCTGCCAATGGAGACTCAGACAACCGTCTCTGGAGTCAGCATCCGGGGAACTCCTGGGGAGCAGGCATTCCTAGTGTGATTACACCCGAGTTCGTGCGTGAAGAGGTGGCCCGTGGGAGAGCCATTATTCCGACCAATATCAACCATGCTGAAGTGGAACCGATGATCATCGGGCGTAATTTCCTGGTCAAGATCAACGCCAACATCGGCAACTCGGCCGTTTCCTCCTCGATTGAGGAAGAGGTGGAGAAGATGATCTGGTCGACTCACTGGGGTGCCGACACGGTCATGGACCTCTCCACGGGTGAGAACATTCATGAGACCCGGGAGTGGATCATCCGCAACTCTCCGGTGCCCATCGGAACCGTTCCCATCTATCAGGCCCTGGAGAAAGTGAACGGAAAACCTGAAGAACTGACCTGGGAGATTTTCAGGGACACGCTGATCGAACAGGCCGAACAGGGGGTGGATTATTTCACCATTCATGCAGGCGTCTTGCTCCGCTACGTTCCCATGACGGCCAATCGCGTCACCGGCATCGTTTCCCGGGGAGGCTCGATTCTGGCCAAATGGTGTCTGTCTCATCATCAGGAAAATTTCTTGTACACCCACTTTGAGGACATCTGCCAGATCATGGAGGCCTACAATATCTCCTTCAGCCTGGGGGATGGCTTAAGACCCGGTTCCATCGCCGATGCCAACGACGAAGCCCAATTTGCGGAACTGAAAACCCTGGGAGAACTCACCGAAATCGCCTGGCGACACGACGTGCAAGTCATGATCGAGGGCCCGGGTCACGTGCCCATGCATCTGATTAAGGTCAATATGGAAAAGGAGTTGCAGGAATGCTTTGAGGCACCCTTTTACACCCTGGGTCCACTCACCACCGACATCGCTCCAGGCTATGATCACGTGACCTCCGCCATTGGTGCGGCCATGATTGGGTGGTTCGGCTGCGCCATGCTCTGTTACGTGACTCCCAAAGAGCATCTGGGCCTGCCCGATAAGAAGGACGTCAAGGACGGAGTCATCACCTATAAGATTGCCGCTCACGCCGCCGACCTGGCCAAAGGACATCCGGGCGCTCAGGCCCGGGACAATGCCCTCTCCCAGGCACGCTTCGAGTTTCGCTGGGAGGATCAGTTCAATCTTTCTCTGGATCCGGAAACGGCTCAGGCCTTTCACGACGAGACCCTTCCCGCTGAAGGAGCGAAGGTGGCTCACTTTTGCTCCATGTGTGGACCCCACTTTTGCTCCATGCAGATCACCCAGGAAGTCCGGGATTACGCCCTCCAAAAGGGACTCGACGAGAAGATGGCCCTGGAAATGGGGATGAAGGAAAAGGCGGAAGAATTCAGAGATTCCGCGAAGATCCGCTAGCCCGGATTATGCATAGGTTCTTGTCACGAAGCGACGTAGGGGCGAGCCGGTGGCTCGCCCGAACAGTTAGGTTGGCAAAACCGAAGCCACATTGGTAAAGAATGTGCCGCTCGTTCGGTTCGGGTCAGCCACCGGCTGACCCCTACGGGTACGCTTGCAGGTCGCACGAACGCGCGCTTGCGCGCTACAACACGTATTTCACGATGAAGAATCCACCCACCAGAAGAATAGAAAAAAGGATGACCAGAAGGTTAAAGTATCGATCCACAAAGTTCCGTATGCTCGGCCCGAACCGCCAGATCAATCCGCCCAACAGAAAGAACCGTGCCCCACGACTCAACAGGACAACGATGGTGAAGGTGATGAGATTGATCTTGAAAACACCTGCTGTAATAGTAAAGATCTTGAACGGGATGGGTGTAAAGCCGGCCAAGGCGATGGCAACAACATCCCACTGTTGGTACAAAGCCTGTACACGTTCATATTGTTCCCCGGCCGAGTAGAAAGCGACGATCCGCTGCCCGATCACTTCATAGAACTCCAGGCCCAGAAAGTAGCCAAGCAGTGCCCCCAGAGATGATCCCACGGTGCATAGGGCGGCGAACCGCAGGGCCCGTCGGGGATTTCCTATGGCAAGAGGGATCAGAAGAACGTCCGGTGGGATAGGAAAGAAGGAAGACTCGGCAAACGCAATCACAAACAGTGTGCGTACGGCGTTCGGCCGTTCAGATAAGCCGACCACCCAGTCATATAAACTCCTCACCCAGGTGAACGGGTTCAAAGAACGAACTGATACTTCATCCACGGTTCAGACAGCTCTCTCCTCTGTGCCTTTTGTAGCTGGCCAATGAGCCGTAGTCCGTTTGATCTCGCTGTAAGGGTGTGACCGACACTTCTCCCTCCCGAATCGCCTCATAATCCGTGTCTGCTTCAACCATCCACTCACTTTCATTCCGAGCGATCCAGTAATAGCTCCTGCCGCGCGGATCTCTCTTCTCTTCTATC